>JAZRNV010000090.1:0-59887 GCA_045648425.1 Acutalibacteraceae bacterium
GCAGTTTTGCAACTGAAAATTTTGCCCCAATGCAAGTCTTTTGCCTGCGGTAATACTTTGTGTATTACAAAGGAAAAAGTTGTAGCAGTGGGGTGAAATTTTGTTTCAAAACCGATTTCGTCCCTAATCACAACTCCCTAATCGGCTCTTTTTTTAATCTGCTTTTAACGTTAACTCATACGGAGCAAACCCGTCTGCACAATCGGTTGCAAAGCGGATTGGATGGGTTTTGCCGCCAAGAGTTATCTCTGCGCTTAATTTGTATGTGGCAAAAGGGGTGTTATCGGGTAACGGAATCTCAATCTGATGGGCAGAAATTCCCAAATCTCCGCCATCTACCGTTACATATGAGTCATCCCCTGCGTTCAGCTTAAAGGTTATAACACCGGGCGGAGTGGTACAGCCATCATTGGCAATATCCATCACCAGTGACTTTTTACCGTCGGGATAGGTGCATCGCCAAACAATAGAGGGGCGCAGTCTGAAGCCCAATTTTTCGTTATACACATCAAAAATCTCAGGCATATTGACCTTAAACCAGTTATAATCAACCCCGTTGAAGCCAACAGCTGAATAACTTGTTCCTTGGTCAAGCTTTAATTGAGCCATTTGTACAGGAGTTATATTTTGGCTAATGTCATTTATGGCAGGCACATCTGTTTCAAATAGCATAGCTGCATTCTTATGCCGAAGCTTACTGTAAAGAGACTCACTCGCCTTATAATAACGGTAGTAGCTGTCTCTTCTCACCCAAGCACCATCAAGCAGGGCCTGTCTGCCGGCAGCATAATCACACAGATGTAAGCTTAATACCATAGGGGTGGTTGGGAAGGCCTCTTTGTGATATTTAATCAACTCATCAACAACATACTCATATCTTTCCCACGAATCCGCAAGCAAATGATTCTTGTGCACACCGTTAAAGTCAAAATAGTGGTGTCCTTCACCCCACAGCCCAAATCCCGAAACATCGGCATATTCAAAATTGGGGTCAGAGTCAAACCGTTCACCCAAAAGCATCAGCATTTCTTGCCAATATTTGAGGTAATCGTCTGTATAATATGGCATTACAATTTCAAACGGATGGGTTTTAATGGCAACCTTCGGCAATTTATCCTTTAAGAATTCGGGCAAAATATCGCCGGGGTAATCCCCCTCGGTGCTTTGCATAACTCTAAAGGACCATCGTTTCCCCGTTGATTCAACCGCATCTAAAGCTATTTTTAAGCGGTCTGAAAACTCAAGCTTGCCAGCCGAAGAGCGCTGAACATCGTTCCAATTAACGCGAATATAGATATTGTCACAATCTGCATCTAAGCATTGACGTTCAGCAAAGACTTTATCTATTTTAAAGCTGTCAAACACATCCTTAGTATAGCCGAGGTGCTCGGTAGTTGCTGTTCTCATATGGTCGCTTATAAGCATAGAAACAGTGCCCATTCCAAAATTGCTGACCTTGCCCTTGCATGAAGTAAAATAGGCAATTTGGTCAGTTGCACAAAGATCCAAACGCGTTTTATTCACGGCTTTCATTCCTTTTATAAGTCAAATGATATTACATCCTGCCAGGTTTCACGGCGCACAACGAGGCGACTTTCACCATTTTTTATCATAACAACTGCAGGGCGAGGAATTCGATTGTAATTGCTGGCCATTGAATAGTTATATGCACCGGTGTTAAGCACAGCAAGGATATCCCCTGCCTCAAGCTGTTGAACTGCTACGTTTTCTTGAATAAGGTCACCGCTTTCACAGCACTTACCTGCAACGGTTACAATCATATTCTTGGGCTTGTCTGCTTTATTGGCGCATTCAAGGGTATAATCCGCCTGATAGAGTATATAACGTGGGTTATCTCCCATACCGCCGTCAACAGATACATAGGTACGTATATCGGGAATATCTTTAACATTGCCGACAGTGTAAAGAGTAATTCCTGCATCGGCTACTACAGAACGGCCCGGCTCAATAAGAATTTTAGGAATTTTCAGCCCGTTTGCGCTGCAAATATCGTTGATAACTGCAGAAACAGGATTCATAAAATCATCATATGATACTTCGTCATCATTTTCTGTGTATCGAACACCAAAGCCGCCACCCAGGTCAAGCTGATGGATAACTATTCCCTGCTCTTTATTGAGTTTAAGAATGAAATTCATCATTACCTGTGCCGCTTCGACAAAGGGTGTAACCTCAAAAACCTGCGATGCTATGTGGCAATGCAAACCCACAAGGGTTATAAAAGGCGTATTTGACGCCTCAATCGCAGCGTTGTATGCCTCACCCGTTTCAAGAGCAAAGCCAAATTTTGAGTCGATTTGACCCGTACGAACATAATCGTGAGTATGAGCATCAATACCCGGTTTGATTCGCAGCAAAGCATTTGCTGTTTTATGCTCTTTTTCACATATTGATGACAAAAGCTTAAGCTCGGTCAAATTATCAACAATGAAATATCCTACGCCTGTTTGCAAAGCCAGCTCAATTTCTTCAGCAGTTTTGTTGTTACCGTGAAAATAAACCTTTTCCATAGGGAATCCGGCGCTGTGTGCAGTAAAAATCTCACCGCCCGAAACTACATCTATACCGATGTTTTCTTCAGCTGCTATTTTACACAGTTCTTTGCAACAAAGCGCTTTGCTGGCATAAAGGCACAGAGCGTTGCCTTTATAATATTTATCCAACATATCGCGGAATTTTGAACAATTAGCCCTGATTTTATTTTCATCAAGCACATACAAAGGTGTGCCGTATTGATTGGCCAGCTCTACGGCATCAACACCGCCTATGGTTAAATGCCCGTTACCGTTTACCGAAAGGCAATCACTGATAAACATTTTTAATCCCCCCTGGGTTTTATTCTGCCAACATTTCTTCAATTTTGGCTTTTAAATCTTCTACGCCCTCGCCGTTTTGAGACGAGAAAGGAATTATCACATATTGGTCTAAAAAAGACAACTCCTCTTTCAGTGCTTCAAGACGGGCGGTTCGCTGTGTTTTATTAAGCTTATCGCTTTTTGTTAACGCAATAACAAAGGGTAGCCCTGCCGACTGCAAAAACTCCAGCATATTCAAATCATCTGCAGAAGGCGGATGGCGCATATCGACCAGCTGAACAACCAGCCGTATATCACGTCCCGACTGAAAATATCCCTCCATCAAATCTGACCAACGTTTTCGCTCACTGTCAGACACTTTAGCATATCCGTAGCCGGGCAAATCGGCAAGACGCACATCACCTACACGAAAGAAATTAACTGTGACCGTCTTACCCGGTGTTCCGCTGACGCGAGCTAACTGCTTTCTGTTAACAAGCTTATTCAGCAATGATGATTTGCCCACATTTGAGCGACCGCTAAAGGCAATTTCAGGCATATTGGATTTTGGCAGCTGCTTAGATGTTCCGTAAGCCGCCTCAAAATATGCTGTATTGTAATTCATCAAACCTCTCCTTGCATTATTGCTCGACTTGTGTTGCCCTTTTTAGAAACAACAGGCACAATATCCAAATTTGCAGCTTTAGTTGTTGTATCATTCAATGAAACAAGGGCAGTATCAAGCACCTTCTCCATATCGGAACAAACAACAAAATCTACATTTTCACAAACCACAGATTCAACATCAGCTAAATTGGGTTCGTTTTCTGCAGGAATTATAACCGTTTTAACCCCTGCACGGTATGCGGCCATGGTTTTTTCCTTAAGTCCGCCAATAGGAAGCACCTTGCCGCGCAGAGAGATTTCACCTGTCATTGCAACATCATGTCTGATTTTTCTTCCGCTGAGGGCAGAAAGAATGGCAACGGCCATGGTTATACCTGCAGAAGGCCCATCCTTAGGCACTGCCGCTTCGGTAGCGTGTATATGTAAATCTGTATTTTTGTAAAATTCACTGTCGATTCCATATTTATCAGCTACACTGCGAACATAGCTTACCGCAGTTTTGGCAGACTCCTTCATAACGTCGCCTAAAGAGCCGGTAAGCTCAATTTTGCCTGTTCCTGCAAGTGCAGAGACCTCCAGCTTCATTAACTCACCGCCCACAGAAGTCCACGCCAATCCGTTAACAACACCAACCTCGTCTACAGCACCAACAACAGACTCAGGTTTATAACGCTTGGGGCCTAAAAGCTGAGGCAAATCCTTAACTCCTATGCGCACACATTCAGTTTCGCCAAGAGCAATCTTGTATGCCGATTTTCGGCAAAGAGATGCAATCTCGCGCTCAAGCTTACGTACGCCACCCTCACGGGTATAGCTATCAATAAGCTCGTAAATAACTCCATCGGATATTTTGCAGTTCTTTGCAGTTAATCCGTGATTAACAATCTGCTTCTTAACCAAATGGGCCTTTGCAATCTGATGTTTTTCTTCACGGGTATAGCTTGAAAGCTCAATAACCTCCATACGATCAAGCAAAGGAGCAGGAATGGTCGACGCGTCGTTTGCAGTGGTAATAAACAACACTCGGCTTAAATCGTAGGGCATATCAATAAAGTGGTCAACGAAGGTCTTGTTTTGCTCGGGGTCAAGGGCCTCAAGCAAAGCTGACGAGCAATCACCTTTATAGTCGCTGCCGACCTTATCAATTTCATCAAGAAGTATAAGCGGATTTGATACTCCGCACTGTTTCACAGCATCAATAAGTCGGCCGGGCATAGCACCGATATAGGTGCGGCGATGACCGCGGATTTCAGATTCATCCTTTACGCCACCTAAAGATACGCGGGCAAATTTGCGACCCATTGAGCGAGCAACAGAAGATGCAATAGAGGTTTTGCCAACACCGGGAGGGCCAACAAGGCATATAATCTGGCCTTGGCGCTCGGGAGCAAGCTTGCGCACAGCCAGCATCTCGATTATGCGCTGTTTCACCTTTTTAAGGCCGTAATGATCTTTTTCAAGTATTGCTTCTGCTTTTTTAATATCAATTTTATCAACTGTCACAGCATTCCACGGAAGCTCAATACAGCAATCAAGATAACCTCTGACCACTGTAGCTTCATGAGCGCCAGAAGGCATTTTTGAAAGCTTGGCAACCTCTTTGTGCAGTTTATCCTTAACATAATCAGGCGCCGTTAAAGATGCAACCTTAGCGTAGTATTGATCTATCTCATCATCCTCATCGGGACCGTTGAGCTCTTCACCCAACACACGCAGCTGCTCTCTTAAATAGTATTCGCGCTGATTCTCTTCAATATTGTGCTGCACTTTGGCGGTAATCTCATTTTCATATTTCAATATGCCGCACTCACGGTGAAGCAAAACAATCAATTCTTCAGCTCTGCGATTATCAGAGGTTTGCTCTAATATATACTGCTTATCCTCCCAAGCCATGGGAAGATTTGAAGCTATGTAGTCAGCAAGATGACCGGGGTCGTCATCACCGATGACAGCAGCAATAACGTCATCGGAAATGTGACCGGAGGATGTGGTAACATATTGATCAAACGCATCTCGCAAATTACGCAAAAGCGCTTCCTTTCTCAACTGGTTGGGACGACCCGGGCGTGAGTAAATCGGGTCAACCGCCACAGTATAATAGGGCTCTGCAGTGAGGCATTCAGCCACTTTGGCGCGGTGAAGGCCCTTAACCACAATTCTCAAATTATTATCTCCGGGCAGCTTCAGCACCTGCTTAATAACCGCTATACAGCCAACAGGCGCAACATCTTTAAACTTGGGATTTTCGAGAGTGATATCATCCTGTGCGGCAAGATAAATCATTCGACCGTTTTCCATAGCGCTGTTTACGGCAAGTATCGACATTTTTCTACCTACATCAAAATGAACGGTGGAGTCGGGAAATACAACAACACCTCTCATAACAAGCATAGGCATAATCTTAATGTTTTCCATAACAAATCCTTTCGGGCAGTACAAAAAAGTATATAAATATCCATAATAATTTATTATTATACTATATGATTAATGATAATTCAAGTTTATTAAAACAAAAAGCGATGCAATTATAACAAAATCGCACCGCTTTTTAATCAAAAACAAATCAGCAATCGGTATCGCAGTTGCTCTCGTCATAATCCATATAACGAGGTGGGAAAAAGTCATCGGTAGGAAAATCCAACCGACTGAAAATCTCGCAGGGGTTATCGGTAACGGCGGAGCATTTCTGCTCAGGAATGCAGAAATCGTAAATAGGTATCAGCATTTGCACATTTCTTATAAGCTGCACTACGCTAAACAGGCCCAGTGTCACCAATGCCACCTTGCCGTCATCAGCAGGAACTCCCAATTCGCCACCGATTATATCGAGCACACACTGAGGTATCATAGCAATATCATTATTATCTGCTTGATCAATAAATCGGCAACTCAATGTGACGGGGTCAACTGTTTGCACTACGCAACGAGGCAATGTGTTAAGTGCAGATGGAGCACATCCGCCCGCACCGGTATCGAGATTAGAAAAGGTTCTCACATTACCTTCACTTCCGTAAAGAATGACACGCTTATTAAATGTAGCTATACCTTGTATTTCTATTGGCGCCGTTCCGTCAGGAGGTGTAACAACAAATGTGATGAGAAAATAAAATGTTATGTCACAACTGTAAAAGCCCTTGTTAAGATTTACGGGTTCAAGATCAATAAACACATTGCTGACCTCTGCTCCCCGACACCTTATGTTGGTTGCACCATCCACTATCACTTGATTAGCAGGTGAAAAATAGACCCTTAAATCTTCAAGACAGTCACGAGCGCAGCACGAATCATAAACTCTGCCCCCATCAATACAAACCGCCTCGCGAAAATCACCTGACGCAACCATAGTTCGCCTTGAATCTGCCATAGACAGTTCCTCCTATATTAATTTCGAAGTTTCACTTCATTAACATAATATGAAAAAGCCGCCTTTGAGTGAACAAAAGCGACTTTTTTATTATAAAATTTCAAGTTTTGCGAAGTTTTGCATTATTTTTTTAGTGCCGACACGGTCAAAAGCTATTTCAAGCAATGAATCGTTACCCATTGCCACCACACGAACGACCATTCCTTCGCCAAACGCTTTGTGTCTGACGCGTTGACCCACCTTAACAGCAGAGGTTGATGATGCAGGAGTCGGCTTGTTGGTTAGTGAAGATCTCTGATTCATATCAACAAAAGTGCTTCTGTCTGATCTTCTGCGATCGGAGTAATCGCTATCAAAGGGTAAAGAATCAAAATCATCGCCGCCTTTATTGTAGCCACTATACCCGCCATATCCGCCAAACCCTGCAAAAGTTGTCGGCTGAAGAGTGTGCTTAATCAGCTTTGTCGGTATTTCGCCCAAAAACCTGCTGGGTCGGCAACGCTCGGTGCGGCCAAAAAGCATTCGAGTGCCTGCCGTGGATATATTAAGTTCCTCTTTAGCTCTGGTTATACCAACATATGCAAGACGGCGCTCTTCTTCAACATCCTCAGGGGTTCCGTTTATGGACTGATTGCCGGGAAAAATGCCTTCTTCAACACCTGCAATAAACACCACGGGAAACTCAAGCCCCTTGGCTGTATGCATTGTCATAAGCATAACACGGTCATCATTGTCATCAGCGGTATCTAAATCAGTGATAAGAGCCAGCTCTTCCAAAAATCCTGCCAAGGTGGCGGCATCCTCCGGGTGCTCTTTTTCGTATTGCACAATGTTTGATGAAAACTCATTAACATTATCGAGGCGGTCCTGTTCTTCTTCACCTGCCAGCTGCAGCGCCAAAACATACCCCGTTTTATCCAGCACATATTCAAGCAAATCGTGTAATGGCATTGCGTCTTTTTTTTCAATAAAGTCCGCTATCATTTCAGAAAAAGAAATGAGCTTTGAAGCAGCCCTTGTAAGTGCTTCATACTGATTGGCCTTTGCCATAACCTCAAGCATTGAAAGTCCTGTTTGTTCAGCAATAGAGGCAACGTTATTAACAGTAGTATCCCCTATGCCCCTTTTTGGTTCATTAACTATTCTTTTAAGGGCAACACCGTCGTGAGGATTGTTGATAACGCTTAAATAGGCAATAACGTCTCGAATTTCTTTGCGATCAAAAAACTTCATTCCGCCCACAACTCGATAACTGATGCCCGAGCGCATAAGCACATTTTCAATAGCGTTTGACTGTGCATTCATTCGATAAAGAACAGCGTGATCACTTGCCGATCTGCCCTTTATCATATTTTCGGCAATGGTGTCGGCAATAAAACGGGCTTCGCCCTGCTCGTCATTGGCAGAATACCAGGTTATGCGGCTACCGCCATCCTTAGCTGTCCAAAGATTTTTGCCCTTTCTGCCGAGATTGTTAGCAATGACTGCATTGGCGGCATCAAGTATAATCTGCGTTGAACGGTAGTTTTGCTCCAAGCGAATCACTCGAGCATCCTTATACTCTTTTTCGAAATTAAGTATATTTTCAATGGTTGCACCACGAAAACGGTATATGCTTTGATCATCATCACCCACAACGCATAAATTTCTATGCTTTTGACATATAAGCTTGGCAAACATATACTGCGCGTGATTGGTATCCTGGTACTCATCAATCATCACATATTTAAATCGATTTTGATAATACTCAAGTACGTCGGGGTTCTGTTCAAAAAGACGAACGGTATTGACGATAAGATCATCAAAATCCATAGCATCATAGCTTGAAAGGGTCGCCTGATACCTATAATAAGCATCGCTGATCATTTTGCGCCGAACATCACCCGAAACGGTTGCTTCGTATTGCTCCGGAGAGATTAGCGAATCCTTAGCATGGCTGATTTCATTTAGTATTAAACGATGACCAAGCATTTTTTCATCAATTCCAAGGGTGTGCATTACATCCTTCATCAGACGCTTTTGGTCATCGGTTGAATATATGGTAAAGTTATTTGTAAAGCCCAAACGGTCACCGAAACGGCGTAAAATCTTTGCACAGGTAGAATGAAAGGTTGCTGCCCAAACTTCACTTCCCTGCTCGCCGACCGCAACATCAAGACGCTCCTTAAGCTCTCGAGCCGCCTTGTTGGTAAAGGTAATGGCAAGAATTTGCCAAGGTTGCACTCTGTCCACACCAAGCCATTCGGGCACAGGTGTATTATTGTCAATACAATCTTGCAATACAGCTACATCCTCTTCATCAGCATAAGGCGCAGCATCGTTGTATGCAACACCGAATTTAATCATATTCACAATACGATTGATAAGCACGGTGGTTTTTCCACTGCCGGCGCCTGCCAAAATCAGAAGCGGGCCGTTAACAGATACAACCGCTTCAAATTGGCGGTCATTCATTCGCCCAAACTCTCGTTCTATTATCTTTTTTCTAAGTTCAGTAAACTGCTGTGTATAATCCATAATTCATCCTCAAAAAGATGCCGACAATCACGTCGGCATCTTGAACGTTAAACAATTTCTATATCTGTTATGTAGTAACTGCCATCTGCATTGCAATACTCATCCTGCATACCGAGTTCTATGGTGCGGTCTGCATCATTATGCATACGAACAGACAGCTTATACTTGCCCTTTGGTGCATCTGTTTTAAGATCGAAATCACGCACAGTAATGGTGTGGGGCATCATTTCGTTGCTGTCAAAGCTTTCAACGGGGATTGTATAGGTTCCATTGTCATCTGAAAGGATTACATCAAGCTTGTAACCCTTATAAGACGGAGCAGCACCCTTATTTTCCCAATAAAATTTAATATTAAATTCATTACCGATTTTTTCGGCTACATCTACACCGTAGAGGAAGTACCAATAGCCAAGTCGGTTCGCCATCATTATTGCCAGTTCCTGATTTTCTGCAAGCCACTCACGCGGCTCACAGTGAAATCCTGCGTATGTTGCGTGGCTGCCCTCAACCGATGCAAGGAATGGCCATCCTTCATGATACCAACCTGATTTACGCAAGGCAGGAAAATACTCAAGCTCCAGAATTGTGGGAAACTTACGCCAAGCACGGTCATAAATCTCTTCTGAACGGAGTGTGTTGTATCCAAAGCGTTCAGCAAACCACTCTACACTTATGCCGTCATCACGTATAGTAACTCCGTTATCTATAATGTAGTTAAGCAAATCATCACAACCGGTCTGGTCCTGTCTGCTGCCCATAATATCATCACTGATAACAAGCTGAGTATGCTTGTAATTGTTTACATATATATCAATGTGCTTTTTAATTACCTCAATAGGCCAGTCTTTTTTTGAAGAGAAACAGCAATGGCCCTCTCCCCAGTCGCCATAGCTGCCGATATCGGCATAAATTATCTCTTCACGATGGTCGTAACGCTCTGCAAACGCACGATGAAAATTGTTGAGTTTTTCAAGAAAGATGGGATCGCTGTATTCGGGTTCAAAAGAGCCGTCAGACATTTGGGTAAACTTGGCGCCTGCATCAAACACCCATTTAGGAGTGGCATAGCCATCAAGCTGCATTCCTCTCTCTTTACAAGAAATACGGAAAGAAATCTTTTTGCCTGCTTTCACCCACGGATCAATGATGCGGTCAATAATATACCAATCGAACTCGCCCTCTTTTGGTTCAAGATAACCCCAAGCCAAACGGAGATAGGCGTGATCCATCATTGGAAAATCGTCCAACGTATCGTTATGATCGTAGTGAGCACACATACTCGTTATGCTGTTATCATAATAATGAGCATACCAACCCTTGTCAGGATTGTTACACAATTTTTCGTCATCGTAGCGACCTTTGAGTTTTAACATAAAATATACCTTTAGATTATTTCAACATCGGTTACATAGTAACTGCCGTCTGCATTGCGATACTCATCCTGCATACCCAGTTCAATGGTGCGGTTTGCATCATTATGCATACGAACAGACAGCTTATACTTGCCCTTTGGTGCATCGGTTTTAAGATCGAAATCACGCACAGTAATGGTGTGGGGCATCATCTCGTTGCTGTCAAAGCTTTCAACGGGGATTGTATAGGTTCCGTTGTCACCTGAAAGAATCACATCAAGCTTGTAACCCTTATAAGACGGAGCTGCACCCTTATTCTCCCAATAGAGTTTAATATTAAATTCATTACCTATTTTTTCGGCTACATCTACACCGTAGAGGAAGTACCAATAGCCAAGCTGATTGGCCATCATTATTGCAAGCTCGGGATTTTCTGCAAGCCATTTGCGGGGCTCACCGTGAAATCCTGCATAGGTTGCGTGACTGCCCTGCACGGATGCAAGGAAAGGCCATCCCTCAAGATACCAGCCGGACTTAATAGTGGTATCGTAATGCTCAAGCTCAAGAATTGTGGGGAATTTGCGCCAGGCACGGTCATAAATCTCTTCTGAGCGAAGGGTATTAAAGCCAAAACGCTCCGCAAACCAGGTTACGCTGATACCGTCATCACGAATGGTAATGCCGTTGTCAATGATATAATTAAGAATTTCTTCCTTTTCTTCGCGAGTGCCTGTGTCACGGCTGCCAACAACATCGTCACTGATAACAAGCTGGGTGTGCTTATAGTTGTTTACGTGAATATCTATATGTTTTTTAATAACCTCAACAGGCCAATCCTTTCGTGAGGATGAACAGCAATGGAATTCGCCCCAATCGCCGTAACTGCCAAGGTCAATATAAACAACCTCTTCACGATTATCATAGCGCTCTGCAAATGCGCGGTGGAAATTGTTAAGTTTTTCAAGAAAAATAGGGTCACCGTATTCAGGTTCAATGGTGCCGTTTGCCATAACGGTATATTTTGCACCTGCATCAAACACCCATTTGGGAGTTGCGTAACCGTCAAGTTGCATATTGGTTTCTTTGCAAGACACACGGAAGGATACACGCTTACCTGCAGCAACCCACGGATCAATAATTTGATCAAGAAGTTGCCAATTGAATTCACCCTCTTTGGGCTCAAGATATCCCCAAGCCACGCGCAAATAGGCATGATCCATCATTGGGAAATCTTCAAGGGTATCATTGTGATCATAATGAGCACAGTATTTCACAATATCATTATCATAATAGTGAGCATACCAACCTTTGTCAGGGTTGTTGCACAGTTTTTCATCATCATAGCGGTTTTTAAGCTTTAACATTTTGAAATCCTCCTTGTGTATAAAAGAATTAAATAATCTCTACGTCGGTTACGTAATAACTTCCGTCTGCATTACGATACTCATCTTGCATACCGAGTTCAATGGTGCGGTCTTTATCATTATGCATACGAACAGACAGCTTATACTTGCCCTTGGGTGCATCGGTTTTAAGGTCAAAATCGCGCACTGTAATAGTGTGGGGCATCATTTCGTTGCTGTCAAAGCTTTCAACGGGGATTGTATAGGTTCCGTTGTCACCTGAAAGAATTACATCAAGCTTATAGCCCTTATAAGACGGAGCAGCGCCCTTGTTCTCCCAATAGAATTTAACATTAAATTCATTACCGATTTTTTCCGCAATGTCAACGCCGTAAAGGAAGTACCAATAGCCAAGACGGTTGGCTGTCATTACAGCCATTTCGGGATGATCCTCGAGCCACTCGCGGGGATCACCGTGAAATCCTGCATAGGTGGCGTGGCTACCCTCAACAGATGCGAGGAACGGCCATCCGCCGGGGTCTGTATTAAATCCTTTGCAGTGCCAATAGTGAGCATTTTCAAGCACCGTGGGGAATTTACGCCAAGCGCGATCAAACAAACTGTGTGAACGCAAGGTATCATATCCAAAGCGCTCAACAAACCACTGCACACACACACTGTCATCGCGGAAGGTAACACCGTTATCTATAATATAGTTAAGCAGCTCTTCATCCTCTTTGCGATTGTTTGTTTCGCGGCTGCCAATTATATCGTCGCTGACAACAATTTGAGTATGTTTATAGTTATTAACGTGAATATCGATATGCTTTTTGAGCACGTCGATAGGCCAATCTTTTTTGGATGATGAGCAACAATGTGCCTCGCCATAATCGCCATAACTGCCGATATCTACGTATATTATTTCTTCTCGGGCATCATAACGCTCGGCAAAAGCACGATGGAAATTATTAAGCTTTTCAAGAAAAATCGGGTCGCCGTAATCAGGTTCTATGGAATGATCAGCCATAACGGTATATTTTGCGCCTGCATCAAACACCCATTTGGGAGTACAAAATCCGTCAAGCTGCCATCCCAATTCTTTGCAAGAAATACGGAATGATATTTTTTTGCCTGCTTTAACCCAAGGGTCAATTACTCGGTCAAGCACATCCCAATGGTAATCACCCTCTTTGGGCTCAAGATATCCCCACGCCAAACGGAGATAGGCGTGATCCATCAAAGGAAAATCATCGAGAGTATCGGTTAAGTCATAATGTGTGCAATATTTACCCAATCCGTTGTCATAATAGTGAACGTACCAACCTTTGTCGGGATTGTTGCACAGTTTTTCGTCATCATAGCGAGTTTTAAGTTTCAGCATATTACCTACCCCTTAAAATAAATTTTTTTATATTTATCAACTATAGATGTCATTTCATACCACTTGTTTTCCATATCTGCAACCAGCGCAAACTGGCTGCGTGCACGAGAAAGATTGTGGCCCTCACGAGTAGTTTTAAAGTAAACATCGCCCTCAAGATAGTCGGTCAAAAATCTGATTCCGCACTCAAGAGTTATGAGCTTTGCGCCCCACACCAAGGAATCTATCTCATTTTCAGTCAGGCAATCGCCACAGCCCTCCAAAAAACCTTTTGTAAACGCCTCAAACAAGTCTAAATCAAGTTTAACTTTATCAGGTGTTAGGGTGTCTTCATTCAGTGTCGGCGCACCTGAACGAATTGCATCACCAAAATCATATGCAACCGCGCCCGGCATAACTGTATCAAGGTCAACAACGCAAAGCGCTTTGTTCGACTGCCTATCAAAAAGGATGTTGTTAAGCTTGGTATCATTGTGGGTTATGCGCAAGGGCAATTCACCATTGCTCAGCAAGTCAACAAAATAAGATAGTTCACCGGCACGGGAGGTCACAAATGAAATCTCAGCACGCACCTCATCCAATCGGTTGCACAAATCGTTTCTTACGGCACGCATAAGCTTTGCACAACGGTCAGGCGTATTGTGAAAATCGGGGATAGTCTCATAAAGTCTGGCAGCAGGATATCCGTCGAGAAGACGCTGAAAATTACTAAAGCCCAAGGCGCAGCTGTAAAAATCGTCAGAGCATTCCACAGAGTTGTACACGACCGTATCTGATAT
This sequence comes from Acutalibacteraceae bacterium, assembly GCA_045648425.1. Classification (GTDB taxonomy): domain Bacteria; phylum Bacillota; class Clostridia; order Oscillospirales; family Acutalibacteraceae; genus RGIG2206. Next base: position 14,180 of record JAZRNV010000090.1, read on the forward strand.
AAACTCATAACAGCGCCAATAGTATCCGTTCTTACATCTGTAATAAGAAAAACCGTTTTTTGTATAAATTACGTTAAGGGTTTCTCTATCCGGATCTCCACCTGCAGAAACAATTTTTTCTCTTAAAAAGGTGGTAACACCGCATATGTTTTCCATAAGTGCTTCAACATCACGAAAAACCTTATTGTTGATTTTTTGAACTATGTATGCACAACTGTCGGTATCTACCCTGAAGGTGCTGTTTATAAGTCCGTTTCCAACCGGGGCACAGGACTCCACATTGCCCTCAATCTCAAATTCATTAAGAATTTCTTTATCTACTGAAAACATAGCTACTCCAAACTAAACACTTAAAGCTTTTGGTTTAATAACAAGCGCATCAACAGAAACAATTGCACTAAAAACTCTGCTACAAATTTTCAACAGAATTCAGTCATTTACGCAATCGTTTTACAGTTATGTATATGGTATCATATATGCACCGTATTTTCAAGGAATTATTGCCGTTGACACATACAATTTTAGAAGGTATAATATAGTAAAAAGTTACAAATAAGGCGGTAAAGTTATGATTGATTATTCAAAGGCGTTAATGAAGAAAAAAATAGACAAGGTTGTTAAAGCTCTTGAAGAAAACAACATTAAAGCTTATCGAATTTCTTCTCGGGAAGAAATGTTTGAGGTGCTTGAAACTCTTGTGCCCGACGGCGCTACCGTCGGCTACGGCGGATCTATGACATTAACAGATGCCGGTGTAATTGACTGGCTTCGTTGGAAGAAAAACATCGAGCTTTACGACAGAGCCAGAGTTGACGACCCCGAAGAATGCATGAGAAAAAGTTTAGTCAGCGATGTATTCTTCACGTCTACAAACGCCATTACCGAAAACGGTTGGTTATACAATGTTGACGGCAGAGGCAACCGTGTGGCAGCTATGATATATGGCCCGAAAAGCGTCGTAATCGTAGCAGGATGGAACAAAATAGTTGCTGACCTGGCCGCTGCCGAAACAAGAGTGCGCCGTCTTGCCGCGCCCGCCAACTGCATGCGTCTCGACAAACAGACTCCCTGCACCAAAACCACCAGCTGTGCCGATTGTAAATCGGAAGACAGAATTTGCCGTTCATATGTGGCATTGGGCCCGCAGGGTGAAAAGAACAGAATTAAAGTTTTGATTTTGGAAGAAAATCTCGGCTACTAAAAAGCAAGCACTGCCGTTTACAAAAACAGCAGTGCTTAATTTATGTTTTAAAAATATCCATTACTGTCAACACACCATCCGCCACGGTAAACCTTATTTCAAACTCACCGAAATCAAAGCCGTAAATACGGTCATCATTTTGGTATGAAGGTCGAGGATCTTGTGCCAACAGCGCCAACATTGCAGATTGCTTTGAAGGAGGTATTCTGTCAAGCAAATCCTTGCTGCACTCTACCTTTAAAGCATAATCCAGTTTTTCAGCCGCAAAGCCGCCCGTCGCGTCGGGATGGCTGTCGGTAAAGGATAGGTATGGCTTTATGTCAAGAATAGGTGTTCCATCCATAAGATCGGCCCCCGACACGTGCAAGACCGTGCCATCTGCCGTTTGAGATATCCCTTCAAGCTTTACAGATGACAAACCGATTGCGTTGGGTCTGAAGGGTGAGCGTGTTGCAAACACTCCCATTCTTTTATTGCCACCTAATCTCGGAGGTCTCACGGTTGGAGACCAATCGTCTCGAACTGCTTGTGAAAATTGCCATATTAGCCATAAATGGCTAAATTGCTCAATTCCCCTCAACGCACTGGGGTCACGGTACTCCGGCTCAAAGACTATGACAGAGTCAATATCTTTTACCAAGCCGCTTTGACGAGGCACACCAAATTTTGTTTTAAAATCATTATGTATATGCGCAATAATTTTGGTTTCGTATTTTTTCATAGCGGGCACCTCCTCTTGAAAATATTATAGCATAAAGTTATAATTATGTCAAAAAGGTGCTATTTATGGTACATTTGTTAAGGTATTATGTATATGAGGTGATTTTATGACAGAATATATTTTGATTGCATTAAATTTAATTGCGCTTATTTTATTAATCGTCTTACTTTTTAAAAGGCAAAACAAAACCGTTGCAGAAAAACGCGATTTAGACCGTCTAAAGCTTGATATAGCGCAAAACACCGATTCACTCAAAGCACTGATTTATGACCAAAGGGCAGCAATACTGAAAGAACAGCTTGAACTGCAAGAAAGGGTAACTAACGCTCTTCGAGAAAGCATCCGCATTATGCAGCAAAGCAATGAGCAAAAGCTTGAGCAAATGCGCCTTACAGTTGATGAAAAGCTGAACGAGACCTTATCCACCCGTTTGGACAGCAGCTTTAAAGCGGTTGGCGAACAGTTAAGTAAGGTTTATGAATCACTGGGTAAAATGCAAGAATTATCAGGCGGCGTAACCGATTTACAGCGCTTACTTACCAATGTAAAAGCAAGAGGAACTTGGGCGGAGGTGCGCCTTGGCGAAATTCTTGAACAAATTCTTACCCACGACCAATTTGAACAAAACGTTTCTATTAAAGGTAATCTTGAAAGAGTTGAATACGCAGTAAAAATTCCTTCACGCGACAAGGAAGATGATTTTGTATATCTGCCCATCGATTCGAAATTTCCGCAAGAGGATTATTTACGACTGTCTCAGGCCGCAGAAGCATGCGATAAAGAAGCTGTCGAGCAATATGCCAAAGCACTTGAAAGAACGGTTAAAGCTGAAGCGGCAACCATCAACAAGCTTTATATCGACGTGCCAAAAACGACCGATTTTGCTATTATGTTTTTACCAACCGAAGGACTTTACGCTGAGGTTTTAAGACGTCAGGGTTTGGTTGAAGAAATTCAGAGCAAATACAGAGTTATGGTTTGCGGGCCAACAACAATTACTGCCTTTCTTAACACCTTAAGGATGGGCTTCAGAACAATTGCTCTCGACCGCCGAGCAGCTGAGGTGTGGTCAGTATTGGGAGCGGCAAAACAGCAATACGAGCGCTTTGACCTTGTACTTGAAAAGGCAAAAAGAAAGCTTGACGAAGCAACAAGCGCCATTGACGATGCCCAAAAGCGCAACCAGACCATACGCAAAAAGCTAAAAAGCGTAGAAGAGTTGCCGGCTCAAGACGCTATGCTCTTGCTGGAAACAGCAGACACAGGATTCGAAGATGACACAGATTAAAGCATTATATAAAGCAATGCCATTATTAATAACTCGTCAGTTTCTTCATCCTTACCCATAAGCAGCGCGAGCATCATCAGTATTAATGAGCGGTCAGTATCCATCGCTATATTTTTTAAATTCAGCAAGTCTAAAATTCCATTTGATTTTTGAGGCAAATTTTGCTTTTTAGGCGTAGCAACAGGGTGATGATTTTCACTTTTTGGCATCGAACGAGTCGTAGTTGTTACAAATCCCGGAGCGTTTATTCGCCTTTCCCCTTTTATACGGGAAAAATCATTCATCCTTCACACCTCACAAATTGAAAATACCGCTTTCTGTTACCAGAGGCATCACCGATGCAATCTTCAACAGCTTTACCGCCTTATCCACCCTATCACGGCGCATTTGTGACAGATGAGGTTTAAGTGCCAGCAGCAAAGCGGTGCGGTTATCTCCGGTTTTAGAATTAAGAGCACCCATTACGCGCATAATACTGCCCATTTGTTCAGTAGACAATTCACCGAAAAGCTGAGAAAAATCACCAGATTGTTTGGTAGGCTCATATTGCGCGGCACCATCACCCATAAGACTGTCTGCAATGTTTTTTATGGTTTCAAAGCTTTCAGGGTCATTAAGTATTGATGAAATCTTTTGGGAAATATCATCCAAATCTTATCCCTCCGACAGTTTTTTAATCAACTTTTTAACCTGCTCTGATTGCATAATTTTTTCAGTGGTTGCCTTATCTGATAAGATTTTTCTAAGCTTTGCCGCATCTTGAGGACTTAAAGATGACATCAATTTATCGGCAGAGCCGCTGCTCAAGGCATCCTGAACGGTTTTGGGGTCCAGTCCCAGTTTATCTGACAAAACACCCATCATATTCTTCATGTTATTGTTCATAAAAACTACTCCTTACAGATAGGTTAGGTGATATTATGAAAATATTGGTTATATCAGACTCACACCGCAGAGCTTCTGCAATTTTAGATGCTGTTGAAGCCCATCCTGACATAAGGCACATTATCTTTTTAGGTGACGGTACAGATGATTTTGAACAGGTTGGATATGTTTATCCCGACAAAATTTTGCACGCCGTGTGCGGCAACTGTGATTTTGCATCAATGCTGCCAACCTCAAAGCTTATTACTGTCAACGGAATAAAAATATACGCCTGCCACGGCCACTTGCACAGAGTAAAAGAGGGATATGAAAGCGCTTTGGCAGCTGCCAAAGCCAATGGTGCACAAATTTTGCTTTTCGGTCATACCCACCTACCCATTGCAACCTATTATGACGGAATTCACATTATGAATCCGGGTTCAATAGGCATGCCACGAGACTCAAAGCCAAGCTACGGAATAATAGAAATTTGCGATAGTGGAATATCAACCAATATAATCCACTAACAATATATGCAGAAAGTATATTGTAGTACATAAAAAAGTAAAATCCCATACGCACTGAAGTGCGTATGGGATTTTTTTAATCGTTATACTCGCCAAGCTTGCCTTGACTTTCGGCTTTCAAATATGCGTTAATAAATCCGTCAATGTCGCCGTCCATAACTGCGTTAATGTTACCGTTTTCAAAGCCGGTTCTATGGTCTTTTGCCAATGTGTAAGGCATAAAGACATAAGAACGGATCTGAGAGCCCCAAGCAATTTCCTTTTGCACGCCCTTGATATCTTCAATCTTATCAAGATGCTCGCGCTCTTTTATTTCAATAAGCTTTGACTTCAGCATTTTCATTGCCATATCCTTGTTTTGGAACTGACTGCGCTCATTTTGGCAAGCAACAACTATTCCGGTAGGAATATGGGTCAAACGAACGGCTGACGAGGTCTTGTTAATATGCTGACCGCCTGCACCGCTTGCACGAAAAACATCCATTTTAATATCTTCGGGACGGATGTCAACCTCTATATCATCGCCGATTTCCGGCATAACCTCAAGAGATGCAAAAGAAGTGTGACGGCGGCCGGATGAGTCAAAAGGAGATACACGAACAAGACGGTGAACGCCCTTTTCGCTTTTTAAATAACCATAGGCATTTTCACCCTCGATCATTACCACAGCGCTTTTAAGGCCTGCTTCATCACCGTCAAGAAAATCAACCGTTTGCGCCTTGAATCCGTGGCGCTCTGCCCAACGCAAATACATTCTGTGCAGCATCTGCGCCCAATCTTGAGCTTCGGTACCGCCGGCACCTGCATGGAAGGTTAAGATAACATTGTTTTTATCATACTCACCTGTCAAAAGGGTTGCCAAGCGCATCTCTTCAAAGGTGGAAATTATGCGATCGACACCTTCGACAATTTCATCAAGAAGAGATAAATCGCCCTCTTCGTCGGCAAGCTCAATAAGGGTTAAGGTGTCTTCATAATCAGCACACAGGGTCTCGTATTTTTGTACGGTTGCCTTGCACTGAGCCACTTTTTTCAGGACATTTTGAGAATTTTCGACATTATCCCAAAAACCCGGCTCGGCTGTTTGTGCCTCTAATCGCTCAATTTCAGACTTAAGCACCTTTACTCCAATGGCATCTGCCAACTCTTTGATTTGTGCATCATAGCCCGAAAGCTTAAGTCGCTGTTCTTCAAATTCTAGCATCAGTTTCTCCCCTTTTACATACAAGAGCGACCCAGCCGCCGCTTTCAAAACGCTCAACCACATTGAGCCCAACAATAGTCAATTTGTTTAATACATCCTGCTCACGGGTGTCTATTATTCCGGAGCATATAAACAAGCCGTCATTTTCCATAAAATCAGTTACATTATCACATAGTGAAATAATAATGTCAGCAACTATATTGGCACAAACAATATCAAATTTGCCGCTGATCTTATCTACCAAATCTCCGCACACAAATTCGGTGCGGTCTTCAACATTATTAAGCACAGCATTTTCTTGTGCAACCTTAACTGCCATTGCATCTATATCTACACCAACGGCGCGACTACAACCCAAAAGCAACGCAGATATTGACAAAATACCGCTACCGCTGCCCACATCTAAAATTGTTTTATCGTCACCGCAATAACGGTCAAGCACACCAAGACACAATCGCGTTGTATCGTGAGCACCTGTTCCAAAGGCGGCGCCGGGATCAATGTTAAGAACGCATCTGGCCTGAGGATTGTCATATGTTTCCCACGAAGGACAGATGGCAAGTCGCTCGCCTATTTCGATAGGTTTAAAATACTTTTTCCAATTATCAGCCCAATCGGACTCGCTGACGCTTATGGTCTCTATGCTGTTATCTAATCCCACAGCGGTGTATCTCTCGGTAAGATACGCAACAGCTTCAAAGGGATTTTCTTCGGGGCTTACGTAAATGTGAATATAAGCTATCGAGCGGTCACGGCTTTTGAGCTCTTCATCAATAAGGTCAATGTGAGCTATTTCCAAAGACATTTCTTCAAGGTCGGTGTAATCTTCAATATAAATGCCGTAAGGAACAACCATATTAGCTATATCGGATGCCTGCTCGGTATCTTTACTGTTTATTCGAATTTTAATTTCGGTCCAGTCCATAATACTCCCATAACACAATATAAAGGCCGCAACTTATAATTGTGGCCTTTATGTATAATTCTTTTTTTAATTATCAGTTGTTGCCGAAAATTGTCATAATGTCGCCAAGACCGTCATCTGCCTCTGCAGTTGCAGAAGTGAAGCTGTCAATGATAGCGGTAGCATCGGTGCTTGTACGCTTTCCGCCGCCAAAGCCGGTGGCAATAACGGTCATACGGATAGCATCCTCAAGATTTTCATCAAGTGAAACACCCCAGATGATGTTTGCATCTTCGTGAGCGGTTTCCTGAACGATGGTAGATGCAATTTCAACCTCTTCAAGGCCAATATCTACAGAGCCGGTGATGTTGATGATAACACCCTTGGCACCCTTCATATCGGTTTCAATAAGGGGACTGGTGATTGCAGATTTAGCAGCAATTTCTGCCTTATCGCGACCGGTTGCAAAACCAACACCCATATGAGCATAACCGCTGTCTTTGACAATTGCGGTAACGTCAGCAAAGTCGAGGTTAACCATCTGAGGAACCTTAATAAGATCAGAAATGCTCTGAACACCCTGGCGAAGAACATCGTCAGCAATGATGAATGCATTCTTAAGGGTGATTTTTTCTTCAGATACGTGCTTAAGACGCTCGTTGGGGATAACAATAAGACTGTCAACGTGCTCGCTGAGTGCAGCAATACCCTTTTCTGCCTGGTTCATACGAAGCTTACCTTCAAAAGCGAAGGGCTTGGTAACAATACCAACAGTGAGTATGCCGAGCTCTTTTGCAATTTCAGCAACGATGGGTGCTGCACCGGTGCCGGTACCGCCGCCCATACCTGCAGTAATAAAGACCATATCTGTGCCGCGAAGGATAGCAGCGATCTCGTCACGTGACTCTTCAGCTGCGTGCTGACCAACCTCGGGCTTGGCGCCTGCGCCTTGACCGTTGGTGGATTTCTCGCCAATTTGAAGTTTATGATCTGCCTTTGAAAGCAGAAGTGCGGAAGCATCGGTGTTGATTGCGATAAACTCAACACTGTTTACACCTGCATCAACCATACGGTTTACAGCGTTACCGCCGCCGCCGCCGACGCCCACTACTTTTATTTGAACAACCTTGTCAAGTTCGTTTGCTACTTCGAATGCCATGATATTTGTCCTCCTTATATTAAATCCTTTTATAATTTACAAAAAATGGAATTTATGAGATTACAACTTCCCATATATTATGTATATTAGCACGCTTTAAAACAAATTTCAATAGAATATATAGATTTTTTTTAATATTTTATAAGATTTTTTAAATTATTTTGATCTTTTTCATCCGATTAAGGTTTTGCATCCTCTTTTTCTATATTTTCACGGGTAAAATAGCTCTTGTTTGAATCCCCCGTCAGATATTTAAGGTTTACATAACCTTGAACCTCTTGGCCGTATTTTTTACGCTCTGCATCAACAATTTTGGCTGCGTTTTTGCATTTCTTTTCGATATTTTCAGTTGAACCGATCTGCAGAATTATTTTATTATCTAACGTCACTTCAATTTCAGATACATTTTCAACATCAATAGCAGTAATGTCTTTTATACCTGCTTTGGTAAGCTGATTACGAATGATGTCAAGGGTTTCATTCATCTCTTCTTTAAGCACAATCTTCTGCCCTATTATATATCTGCTTATTTGGGCCGATATAATAGTCAGGTTCTTTGGCTTTTGGCTCACCTTATCAAGTGCTTTATCACCATAAACCAAGATATAGGAATTCTTAAATTTGTAAGCACAATTAGGTTTGCAGCCCTTAACGGTTATCTCGACACTGTCAGGATACTTTCGCTTGACGCTTGCTTGACCTACATAGGGCAGCTTTCCGCATATTTTTGCTTCAACATCTTCAGGCGATAACATATTCATATTCATTCCCTCTGAAATGCCGGATGCGTCAAGAATATCTTCTTTCGAGTATTGAGTATCACCTTTTACTGTAATTGTCTTAATATTAAAAAATACGGTAACCGACAAGGTATAGGCGGTTGCTGACAGTACAGCAACAATTATCAGCGCAATAAGCAGTTTAACAATTCCGCTTTTTCGGTTTGATTTTCTCTTTTTACTTTTATTAGCATTAGCTGACAATTACTATCTCTCCTTTACTATGTCTGCTCCTACAGATCTTAATACAGCCGATATATTTTCATAACCGCGCTCAATATGTTCCATATTTGCTATGGTTGAACAGCCATCTGCCGCCAATGAGCACAGCACCATTGCTGCTCCGCCACGCAAATCGGTGGCCTCGATATTTGCAAAATTCAGTTTATATACACCGTGAACAACTGCAATTCGGTCATAAACCTCTATTTTGGCCCCCATCTTATTCAGCTCGGCAACATAACGAAATCTGTTAGAAAAAATATTCTCCACAAATACGCTTGTGCCTCTGCTTAGGCAAGCTGTTGCCAGCATTATTGGTTGAATATCGGTGGGAAACCCGGGATATTCGGTAGTTTGAACTCTCAGCGAGCCCTTAAGCTGACCGTTAGATTCAACCTCAATTGCATCATTAGAACAAGACAGTATGCAACCCATTTGTTCATAACAAGGTAACACCGAATGCAGATGACTGCAATTTGCACCTTTAATTTTAACCTTACCGCCACACATCGCTACTGCACTTATGTAGGTCGCCGCCACAACTCTGTCAGGGATTACTCTGTGCTCACAACCACAAAGTTTTTTAACTCCTTTGATTGTGATTACCGTTCCGCCATCCCCTTCTATCTCAGCACCGCAGCTTCGCAGAAAATCAGCTAAATCTATTATTTCGGGTTCTTTTGCGGCATTTCTGATAACAGTTGTACCCTTTGCGGTGCAAGCCGCTATCATAACGTTTTCGGTTGTGCCGACGCTTGCAACAGGCAAATCCACCGTGCAGCCCTTTAATCCGTCGGGGCAACTGCACTCAAGCTTGCCGCGACTCTCATTAATTATTGCGCCCATTTTTTTAAAGGCGTCTATATGCAGATTAATAGGTCTAAGCCCAAGCTCGCATCCTCCCGGAGGAGATAAAATCGCTTTGCCGGTTTTGCCCAACATCGCACCCAGAAAGATAACCGACGAACGCATTTCGCACATAAGTGAATCGCTGATTGTGGACTTATTAATCATAGCTGCGTCAACTGTAACCGTGTTACCATCCGTTTTGCATTTGCAGCCCAAGGATTCAAGTATCCTCACCGACACGTCAACATCGCTGATATTGGGACAATTATGTATAACCGAAACGCCGTCACACAGTAATGAAGCCGATAAAATCGGCAGCGCACTGTTTTTTGCGCCCTGTAATTTTATTTCGCCGTATAACTTTTTTCCGCCACAAATAACCAAACGTGACACAGTCAACACGCCTTCCCATAAGTTATACCACAGTTTATGCGAATGGCGACTGATGTGTTATTTGATTATTTTATCAAAAGCTCCATTATAACGCGGTAAATTCGCTCGTTTGTATCTAAAATAGCACTTGCCTTTGACAGCATTGACATTTTGCTCAAAGCATCGGGACTATCAATAAGTGAGCTTACCGCTTCAACAATAGTCTTGTCAGTCAAATCTTTTTCTTCAATAAGCATGGCTGCCGATTTAATGACCAAAGTCATTGCATTATGAAACTGATGATTTTCAGCAACATTGGGCGAAGGAATAAGTATGGCCGGTTTTCCTTGCGCTTGCAATTCACTTACCGTAATGGCCCCGGCGCGGCAGATAACCAAATCCGCAGCAGCCATAAGTACATCCATATTATTGATATACTCGGTTATATGCAAGTAAGGCGAATTTATATCGACACCCCTTTGCATTAAAAGCTGAGGCATAAGCTCAACACCGTACTTACCGGTGGCGTGATAATGATGTACCCTTCCGTCAGCTTTGTGCCAAGCCATTACATCTGCAGCTGCTTCATTTATTTTTCGCGCCCCAAGAGAGCCGCCAAAGGACAGAATCATAGGTTTATCATCCAAGCCGAGCATCGCTCTTGCAGCTGCTTTATCAGCATTAATAACCGATTCTCTTACCGGATTACCTGTTATAATTGCTTTTTTACCTTTAAGGTCGAAATACTTTTCCGCCTCGGGCATAGCCAGCATAACAGCATCCATATCGGAAGCAAGCATCTTGTTTGCTTTACCTGCAAAGGCGTTTTGCTCGTGTATGCAGCATTTAATACCCAGCTTGTGGGCCTCTCTTAAAACAGGGCCACTGACATATCCTCCCGTACCCATTACTACATCGGGTTTAATTTGCAACAGCAACTGCCTTGCACGCTTTGATGCACCGATAAGCTTTTTAACGGCAGATATATTGTGTTTTATATTTTGAAAGCTTATTTTACGCTGAAAGCCCTTAACATCAATAGTATAAAAATCAATTCCTGCATCAGGCACCAATTTAGACTCAAGTCCTTTTTCGGTACCTATATAAAACAGTTGCGCCTCAGGATGTCGGTCACGAATATAACCTGCCACGGCCAGTGCCGGATTGATATGGCCTGCTGTGCCGCCACCTGCAAACAAAATTTTCATTGTGGAAACCTCTTTTACTGTTTTGTCATATTACTGTCGCGAGAAATTGAAAGGATTATTCCCATTTGTGCCATCAGCATTATAAGAGCTGTGCCGCCATAGCTGAAGAAAGGTAAGCTGATGCCTGTGTTGGGAATTGTGTTGGTAACAACCATTATATTGAGTGCTGCCTGAATGCCCACCTGAATGGTGAGGCCAAAGGTCATTAAGGACCCGAACTTATCCTTAGCTCTTGTGGCCAGCTTAAAGCCACGCCAAACCAGCAGACCAAACAACACAATAATCGCAATTGCGCCAATAAAGCCAAGCTCTTCACACACTATGGCAAAAATGAAATCGTTGTGAGGTTCAGGAACCCAAAGGTATTTTTGTTTAGAGCCGCCAAGGCCTGCGCCGAACACACCGCCGGAACCAATTGCAAGCAAAGACTGAATCGTTTGCCATCCTGCACCTGAGGGGTCACTCCAAGGATCAATCCAGGATTGGATTCGACTTGAGCCGTAATCAACAACGCCGGTTAAAATAGCACCTGCGCCCAAAGCCACGCCTGCGCCCAATCCTCCAAAAACATATCTCAGTTTAATGCCGCCAACCACCATCAGCGATGCACCGATTGAAAATATAAGCAGCGTTGCCGAAAGGTGAGTTTCAACAACAACCAGAGCACACACAAGTGCAAGCAAAAAACCGAAAACCAATATTCCGAAGCGGAATCGCTTCATATGCTTCATATTGTCACATATCAAATGAGAGAACAGAAGTATTATAGCAAACTTTGCAATTTCACTGGGCTGAAAGCTGAAGCTTCCAATAACAAGCCACCGCTTATAATCAAAGCCCTCTTGCAGGGGCGGCAGCATTAGCACTACAGCTAACATAATTACCGAAACTACATAGATAAACCAGGCAAATTTGCGATAAATATGATAATTGATTTTTGAGGTGATCAACATTATTACAACGCCAACTACCGCAAAAAACAACTGCTTTTTAATAAAATGATAACTGCTTCCGTAGTTTTGCAGCGCATAGGCATAGCTGGATGAGAAGAGGCATATAAGCCCGACAACCAACAGCAACAGCACAAGACTTAAAAAAGTAATATCCATCTTACCGTGCTGTATAAAGCTCGACCAGTCAATGCCCCTCTTTTTTGCCGGTACATCGCCGTTATATTCATCTTGTTGATATTTTTCTGAGCGGTTCATAACCGGCACCTCCTGTTAGAATGAGAGCAAATAAAGTGCTACTGCTATTGCACAGCCGATGAACGCTATCAAAGAAAAGACTGCGCAAATCTTATTTTCAGACCATCCCGACATTTCGTAATGATGATGTATGGGTGTCATCTTAAACAAACGTTTTTTTGTCTTTTTGTAATAGGTAACCTGGATGACCACTGATATGGCCTCCCAAAAATACACAATACCTGCAAAAAACAAGAGAACGGGCATATCCACCATAAAGGAAAGGCCTACAGCCATACCGCCCAAAAACATAGAGCCGGTATCGCCCATAAACACCTTGGCAGGATGATGATCCCACATCAAAAAACCAAGGCATCCGCCCAAAAACACAGCAGCTGTCAAGCAAGCCAACGGCATTTTAGGAGCTATAACAAAAGAGATAACAGCAAAAAACATTGCAACCACAGAGGTTACCGATGTTGCCAAGCCATCAACTCCATCGGTAAGATTGACGGCATTTGTAAAGCCATATATAAATATTAGTGCAACAGGCCAGAAAATCAGTCCCCAACCTTTCGAGATGTCAACAGGACCAAAAAACGGTAAACGAGTTGTTTTCATACCTCCAAGATATAGGGTAGCAAGATATGCAACACCCAAAAGCAGCTGCAGTAAGGTTTTTTGTCTGGCTGTGAGACCGAGATTGCGTTTTTTCACCACTTTGATGTAGTCATCGATAAATCCGATAAAGGCCATACCCAAAGCAAGAACAATGCCTGCGATGAAGGGTATAATACGATTTTCTTCACCAAAGTGCTCAATTATACCCGATTCGGTAAGCAACCCGCAGATTTTTCCTATTGATATTGCGGAGGGTATTGAAAGCAAGACGGCAATTATAAACATTACACCGCCCATCGTGGGTGTTCCCTGCTTGTTTTTATGCCACACAGGGCCAATATCCAATATAGTTTGGCCAAACTTTAATTTGTGTAAATAGGGTATTACTGTATAACCCAGCAAGCCCGTAATGGCAAACGCCAAAACCAAACCCACAACTGCAATTATAATCATAACTACTATCCGTCCTTTATCAGTTTTTCATTTCTTCAAGCGCTTGAGCAACTATCACTCGCTCGTCAAAATCTTTCTTTTCTTTTCCAATTATCTGATAAGTCTCGTGCCCCTTGCCCGCCAAAACAATAACATCATCTTTTTTAGCATTTTTAATGGCATAGGCAATGGCTTCTGCGCGGTTTTCAATAACCACATAGGGTGTTTTACCCTCATTAACGCCTACCATAATATCATTAATAATAGCGCTTGGGGACTCAGTTCGAGGGTTGTCACTGGTTACAATAACGAAATCCGAAAGCTCTGAAGCGATTCTTCCCATTATCGGACGTTTAGTTTTATCGCGGTCACCTCCGCAGCCGAATAAGGTTACCAATCTGCCCCGCTTTATCTCGTTTACAGTTGATAAAATATTTTCTACACCGTCAGGTGTGTGTGCATAATCGATAAGCACGGTAAAATCACGGCCCGTAGGCACTACCTCTGCTCTGCCGATAACACCTTTTGCCTCGGATAAGGATGCACATACATCTTTAAAATCGAAGCCAAGTGCAACAAGAGCGCAAGCGCTGCCCATAGCGTTATATACCGAAAATCTACCGGGTGTTTGAGTAACAACCTCAGCAGAAGCTGCAACGCCGTTCAATTTAAACTGTGTACCGCGAGGATGATATTCAACATCTGTGGCAAAGTAGTTTGCAGAATCACTTACACCAAAGGTTATTACGGGGCAAGAAACTCCTTTTTGCATATCGGCAGCATATTTATCATCACCGTTAATCACAGCAACCTCACATATATTGAAAAGCTTACGCTTGGCGGCCACATAATTTTCCATTGTCACATGATAATCGAGGTGATCCTGTGTTAAATTGGTAAAAACACCGGCCGAAAAGCGAAGACCTTCTACGCGTTTTTGATCAAGCGCATGTGAGGAAACCTCCATAACCGCATATTCGCACCCCTCTTTGACCATTAAATCAAAGAGTCGGTGAAGCTCATAAGCATCGGGTGTTGTGTTATCAGAGGGGATGATATTATCCCCTGCCATATTGTGAACAGTGCCGATAATACCTGTCTTTTTGCCCATTTTTTCAAGCATTGACTTGATTAAGAAGGCAGTTGTTGTTTTACCGTTCGTGCCTGTTATTCCTATCAATTTAAGTTTATCTTTAGGATTTCCAAAAAACTCGGAGCAGGCCTTTGCATAAGCAGTACGGGTATCATTCACAATTACTTGACAATCGACGCCAACGTTATGATCGCTCACAACTGCTGCGGCACCTGCTTGTGCAGCAGCTGCGGCAAACTTGTGTCCGTCAACATTAAAACCTCTTATGCAGAAAAACAACGTGCCCTCTTTAACCTTTCGAGAATCATTTGTTATTGAGGTTATTTCAACATCCTTGTTACCGTAGGGCAACTCACCCAGCAGCTTACTGAGCTTCATGTTATCATACCTTTCGTATATTAGTCACTGACATCACTTGAACGGAAACTTACCGTTACGACAAAACCGATTTCCACCTGTTCTCCCGGCTTAACGCTTTGCGAATAAGCGACTATGCTGCTTTCGCTCAAAGAATAACCGGAGAACTTAACATTAAGCTTATACTCTGACGCAAGCTCATTAACCTGAGCCACCGTTTTTCCGCTGAAATCGGGAACCTCAATCATAACCGATTGCTCTGAACCGGTGTAAACGACAACTGTTCCGGACTTGGATATGGGCTGACCGGCACCGGGCATCTGTCGCTGAACAACGTCACCGTCGCCAACTACGCGTAAAGTAAGGCCGGAGCTTGCCATTGCAGCTTTTGCATCTGCAATCGATTTACCTGTAAGGTCGGGAGTGCTAACGCTAACAGAAGAAAGCTCTTCCGACGAATAATTCGGCTCTATTCCCATATAAGGCAACACCTCAGAAAGGATACTGCCCGCAACGGGAGCGGCGATTGTTCCGCCGTAAATTACAGGTGCGTGGGGCTCATCAAGCACAACGAGAACTACAATTTTGGGGGCGTCGGTAGGAGCAAATCCGCAGAAAGAGGCAATACGAGCCCTTTCATCCTCTGATGAAAGCTTTTCAGAAGTACCGGTTTTACCGCCGACGCTGTATCCCGGTACATATGCGTTTTTGCCTGAGCCCTTTGAAACGACACTTTCAAGCAGAGTGCAAATCAATTTTGAGGTTTCGCTTGAAATAACCTGACGTTTTTGCGTGGTATCAAAGGTTTTAACAGTGTTGTTATCAGCATCAACTATCTTGCTGACAACATGGGGCTGCACTAGATATCCGCCATTAACCGCGGCACTTATTGCAGTTATGAGCTGGATGGGGGTTACGTTAAAGCCCTGGCCGAAGGATTCACTGGCCAGGTCGATGTTCGTCATTGTAGAGCCGTCGTGATAGGTGACGCCTGCTATGGGAGCAGTTTCACCCGGCAAATCAATACCGGTCTTTTCGGTGAATCCGTATGACTGGAAGTATTTATAGAAAGATTTTACTCCCAAGGATTGACCGATTTGTATAAACGCAGGGTTGCAGGAGTTTGCAAACGCACCACCAAGAGTTTGGGTGCCGTGACCTGCATGCTTATGGCAAGAATAACGGGTTCCTGCAATAACTATATAACCCGGGCAGCTGAAAGAGTTGCTTAAAAATACAACATCCTCTTCAAGAGCCGCTGAACCGGTAACAACCTTAAACACCGAACCCGGCTCATATGTATCTGATATGGCTTTGTTGCGCCACTGCTCTTTTTGTGCTTTGTTGAAGGCCGACGAATATTCCTCGGTATCCTTAAGCTCTTCAAGAGCCGCCAACGTTTTGGGATCATTAATGGTAAAAGGAGAGTTGGGATCAAAATCCGGCTTGGTTGCCATTGCAAGAATGCCGCCTGTGTTGGGGTCCATTGCAATCACACAACCACGGTTGGTAACATTGTTTTCTTCCACCGCTTTTTCGAGATATTTTTCAGCAACATACTGAATGTATTTATCAATAGTCAGCACCAATGAATTGCCGGTCTGCGCTTCAACAATTTTTTCGTAACTGAAAGGCATATCGGCACCTCGAGCATTTTTAGCTGCCCTTACGCGTCCGTCTGTTCCCGACAGATTTTCGTCATAATATGATTCAAGGCCGCTTAAGCCCTGGTTATCTGTGCCCACAAAGCCCAAAACGGTAGATGCCAGAGAATTATTGGGATAATAACGCTTAGTGGTTTCATCTAGACCCACTATTGAACCAAGCTTGTGCTCGCTAATGAACGCTCTCACCTTATCGGCAGTACTTTTTTCAATGCGAGACTTGATTTTTTCATAGTACGTTTTCTTTTGTGTTTGCTTGTAAACAGTTTCGTATTCAAGGTTTAAAATTTCACTAAGTCCTTTGGCGATGGTTTTACGCTCTTCGTCACTTTCGATATCTTGCGGTGTTATGTAAACCGTCCATGCAGTTGCACTTGTAGCTAACATCTCATAATTACAGTCGTATATGTCTCCGCGTTTAGCTGAAAGAGTGGTGTCACTGAGTTGCTGAGCGGCTGCCTTCGCCTTATAGTCTTCACCGTTAATAATCATTATTTTCACAAGATTAACCGATGCGGCGCCAAAGAAAACCAACACGATAACACAAATTATCGCAAACATACGAACCCGCATGGATTTGGTGCTTCCGTCAGACATTTATATCCCTTCCCTTTCAAAAAATTGAGTATTTTGGTCTTTAAATACTCACCCGATAAAATCACGAAATGAGAGTTAAAACTTTACGCTCCAACTCTCATAATAATACGATTAAATTATACTGTATATTTTTTCATTCTATTACTCATCCGCCTGCGCAGTAACAAGACCGTTGCCATCTTTTACCTCCACAACATCAACATCTGCAGAGCAAATATAGTTCATTTGATACGGCTCGGCCTTTTGCATACCCAGTTTTTTAGCCGAATCTTCCAGGTTTTTATATGCTATTTCATTTTCGAGCTTCATTTCGAGACTGATACGTTCGCTTTGAAGCTTTTCGTGTTCGGTCTGTGCCTTATTTATTTGAGTTGTTACCTCAGTAACCTGAACTCGCAAATATATGTTGCCGATAATCAGTGCCAGCATAACAGCCGAGAACAAAACAGTCAACACCTTTTTGCTTCTCGCTTTTGACTTCGCTTTTTTGGAATCAGACTTTGTACGAGCAGCTTTTTTGCGGTCAAGCTCTACAATATTATCTTGTTTTTTCTCGCGAGGCATAAACATATCAAAATCATATGCGAAGCTATCTACATAGTATCTGCTCATTACCGTTCTTCCTCCTTTAAAGTTTTTGTACAGCCCTTAATTTGGCACTCCTTACTCGGTAGTTGTCATCAATCTGACTGCCCGTGGGCTCAATTGCTTTTCTTGTGATCATTTTTGCTTTGGGGGTTTTACCGCACACACAAACCGGCATATCCGGCGGGCAAGTGCAGCCCTTGCACCACTCTTGAAAGCGATGCTTTACCATTCTATCCTCAAGTGAATGGAATGAAATTATCGAAACCACGCCGTCCTTGTTCAGTCGGTCAAGTGCCTTATCAAGAAAGACCGTCAGGTGGTCAAATTCTCCGTTAACCGCTATTCGCAGCGCCTGAAAAGTTCTGCGAGCGGGATGTCCGTCACGCCTTGCAGCTGCAGGCACAGCCGAAGAAATAATTTCAGCAAGCTGAGTTGTGGTATCTATAGGTCCGGTTTGCCTCGATTCTATTATTGCGTTTGCTATACGCCATGCAAACCGTTCATCAGAATATTCCCGAATTATTCGAGCCAGCGAATCAGCATCATAGCTGTTAACCATATCTCTTGCAGTCATTCCGCTTTGGCTCATTCTCATATCGAGAGGTGCTTCCTTATGATAAGAGAAGCCCCGTTCCGCCCTGTCAAGCTGAGGAGAGGATACTCCCAAATCCAACAGCAGTCCGTCAACTCGGGCTATTCCCAAGTTATCAAGCACCATATCAAAATCGCTAAAATCAGATCGAACCACCCTGGCATTGGGGTATTTGCTGAGGCGCTTGGTTGCGGCTTCAATAGCATCAGGGTCTTTGTCAATAGAAATAAGTCGGCCCGTGGTAAGCTTTGAGGCAATTAAAGACGAATGTCCGCCGCCGCCCGCCGTACCGTCTACATATATTCCATCAGGTTTAATATTCATCACGTCCACTGCTTCGTTAAGCAGCACGGTGTTGTGTACAAACTCCATAATCAAAAATCAATACCTGCCATAATTTCGGCAATGTCATCGGCCCCAAGCTGTTCATAGGTGCCGTTCCACTTGGCCTCATCCCAAATTTCTATGGTGCTGCCATTACCGATTATGCACACATTGTCAACAATGCCTGCATAGTTGCGAAGCTCTTGAGGAATATTAACTCTGCCTTGGGCATCACAATCTGCCCTGCAAGCTCGGCCGTTAATAATACGGTTAACCTTAAGCTTTTGGCCCATCGCAAGTGCTTCGATTTTTTCTTGCAAAACATCCCAGCTTGCGGACGGATACACCGAAAGGCAGGGCTGACCGTCAAGAGGCACAGAAACAACAAAATTCTCACCGAGCTCTTCCCTGAGCTTGGAAGGAATAAAAACGCGGCCTTTTTTATCAACCGTGTGTCGATATGTATTCATAAATGACATTTTGGCCGCCCCTTTCCTTAGTTTTGCACCACTTTAAACCACTTTTCTACACAATTGTGGGATTACAATGCAATTATAGTATAATGACGCACAAATTGCAAGAGTTAACATAAAAAAATATGCTGAAATATTAACCAAATTTTAACCGATACAAAAACCCACAAGATATTGTGCTCGACACCAGCATTAACACCAATATGCGCTTTTTCGACGAGAAAATATATAAAAATGCACATAAGAACAAATGTTCTTATGTGCATTTTAACTAAATATTATGCTTTCTTTATATCAGATAGGTGGGTGTCGTTTAAAAATCGGTTTACATAAAGCCGATTACGACAACAATCCTCCATATTCCCCTAAAACAGATGCAAGATATAAAAATTTGAATATAGCTGCAGGGGTTGAATAAATATCAGTGCAATCGTAATACATTCTGATACACTCTCCCTCTTGTTGGCAAGCAAA
The DNA here is from genome assembly GCA_045648425.1 of Acutalibacteraceae bacterium. Classification (GTDB taxonomy): domain Bacteria; phylum Bacillota; class Clostridia; order Oscillospirales; family Acutalibacteraceae; genus RGIG2206. The sequence continues at coordinate 33,880 of JAZRNV010000090.1, forward strand.
TGCATCGCAAAGAATTTTAATAATTCTTTCAGCTTTTTCAAGCTCATCAACATTTTGAAGAAGAACCTTTTCGTACAAAATACCGCCATACTCATCAGTATATGTTACATAAGCACCCTCTGAGCTGCTGCAAAGCAGGGGATGCAACGCGATGCTCTCATTTCTGAAAACAAATTTCATTTTTATTTCAGTGCCGCTCTCGCCCATATCCATCGCATTTACAGAATGTTTAATCAGAGTTTCAATCGAGCCGAAATGACCGGACCATTGTTCATCAAATTGGGTAATCGCTTTTCTATATGATTCTGACTCATTAGAAAGGGTGACGTCAAACACATCCAGATATGTTGCGATAAACACCGTCTGCAGAAATCTCAAAAAATCCTCTCTTGTGTTAATCACCCCTCTGAGTTCACCGCTTTCGAGGGGCACAAAGCCGAGCATTTCAACCGACAGCTTTTCAAGCCGTTGCTTGCAGGTATCATAATCTGCGCTTAGCGCCTTCAACGCTTTAGCTGCCGCACCGTTGTCGGATACAACACGCTTTTCGCCCATCATACCTACAGACAGCACAAGACACCGATCGGTACCGGGCAACAGAACAGGCAGCATCACATCGGTATGATTGATAAATCTAATACAGCGTATTGAGCTTAAAATGTGCTCTTTCAATCCGTCACAATCCTTAAACTGATGGGGTGACAAGGTCAATATATTATTCAGCACAGCACGGCGTGAAGGATAATTAGCTGCATCCTCATTATGAGTAAAGTCAAGCATTCTAAGCTTTTCGAGCACAACACTTGCACCACCGGGAACAATTCCGTTTAAAAAAGAACTGTTTAATTTTAAAACAACAGACACAAACAAAAAATCTGCTGTTAAAACCTTGTTTTCTTCCGAATCAGCCAATTTGGAAGCGGCAAGTATAATCTTGTCATAAATCTCACCGTCACCTTCACCGGAGCTTTTTATTTTGTTGCACAATTGCTCGGTGTGCTTTTTATAACCTGCAACACAAACAGAACGCTCCAGCAGGCACATCAAGCGTTCTTTTTCATAAGGTTGGTCCGAAACCCATTCTTCCGGGTAATAGGGCTCGGTCATTTCCATAAGCATAACGGCATAAAGATACTCTGCCCGTCTGTCTTCACGATGACTTTGCACACACAATTTGTTTGTTTTTTCAAGCAAATAATTAACATACCTGCTGAAAGTCATTTTACACCGTCGCCTCTTTTCATAACATAATTCCCCTGCACCGCAAGGCACAGGGGAAAACTAAGACTTATTCTGCAGGAACTTGAGGAGCTTGGGGCTTAAGTGCTGCACGGGTCTTGCGAAGCTCTGCCAAATCTGCACTGAGCTCTTCATCAGCTCGACGCATAAGCTCTTCAACAAAATCTTGTGCTGCCTTACGCATATCACGGCTCTTTGCCTGTGCATTAGCAATAATCTCGTTAGCACGCTGCTGAGCAAGCTTGGTAATCTCTTCCTGAGCAACCATTGCCTTAGCGCGTTCTTCGGCAACGCGAAGAGTTGCCTCTGCATCGGTCTTGGCTTTTTCGCGGATGCTTACGCAATCAGCAACAATACCTCTTGCCTGCTTAACCTCTTGAGGCATATTCAAGCTGAGGTCATCGATAACTGCACGCATTTTCTCAACATCAACGAGAACGCGGCCGCCGGGAAAACGCATACCTTTGTCTAACATTTCTGCCAACTTATCAATCAATTCTTCCATATTCATTTTATGTTTCATCCTTTCTTATTGAGTCTGGTTTTAATATCGCTGTGTACTGCCGGGGGAACAAATGAACTTATATCACCACCGCGTGAAGCAATCATTTTGACAAGACTTGAGCTCAAATAAAGGTTTTCAGCCGAGGTTGTCAAAAAAACTGTCTCTGCGTTGGGGTATAGCTTTTTATTGGTGAGAGCCATCTGAAACTCATATTCAAAATCAGTAACGGCTCGCAAGCCCTTTACAATAACCGAAGCACCCACCGAACGGGCATAATCTGCCAATAGTAAATCGGAGGAATCGACCTGAACATTGGTAAGACCTGCCGATTCAACGCACTTTTCAATTAATCGTTTACGCTCTTCAAGCGAAAAAACCGGATTCTTTGCATCGTTTGACATCGCAACCACTATAACCTTTGAAAACTGTTGGGCTGCACGTGCAATGATATCAAGATGGCCAACGGTAATCGGATCAAAACTACCGGGACACACTGCTGTTATTTCTTTCATATTCTCACTGCTCCATTATTCTGCAGGACGGTAAATGGTAAACGCCAATTTTCCGAAACGATACATTTTATAATGCTTAAAGCTGCCGATAGCTTCGGGCATTGTTTGATCAACAGGATGCTCACACAATATTATAGCATACTCGGTCAAAACACGAGTTACTGACTGTATTGCATTTTCAAGCAAACCCGTAGAATAAGGCGGATCCATAAAAACGATATCAAATCGGTCAGGGGTCATTGAAACATAAGATAAATAATCTGTTTCGATAACCTTCGCTTTGTCTTCCAACTTTGCAGCCGCCAAATTATGCTTTACAACATCTAAAGATTTTTTTGAGTTGTCTATAAACACTGCGCTTTCAGCGCCGCGGCTTAGCGCCTCGATGCCCAACTGCCCGCTGCCTGCGAACAGATCAAGCACCCTTCTACCCTCGATGTCAAACTGTATGGCGCTAAACATTGCTTCTTTTACTCGCTCTGTTGTGGGTCTTACATCAATTCCATCAAGGGTTTGTAATCGACATCCACGTGCCGAACCGGTTATAACTCTCATAACTATACCGCCTCTATTTATTATCACACTTTCTGCCACCCAATGTCAATATAAATTTTCTAAAAATCGACATTTTTTTATTGGAACATTATACCTACCTTATTTAAAAGGTATAACAGCTTGAATCGGTGGCAATATATTATCAGAACGATCGGAGTTAAATTATGCGTTTGCCCTTTCGTTCTGCGGAGTTGTCAACAGATGGCTCCGCTTTGTTTTTTATTCAAACTTAAGCTGCTCTCCACGTTCTTCTGCCGAAAGGAGCTGACCTGCACCCGGCAAGGTGCGAGGACGGTAGCGATGGGGCTTGTCCAACAATCCCTCAACATATTCAGCCGCTTCGCATAAGTGCTGACCGCGTTTTTGGGTCATTACAACAACACCCTGGGTATCCTTAGCAGTTTTAGCGGTAAGAACAGCCGAAGAAAGCAACAGCATTCTGCCGTTGGTTGAGCGTAGCAGGTACTCCCCTTCTTTATGGGCATATGCAAATGCAGTAATCGGAAACTTGTCGCAATAGGCCTTGATGAGCTTTTTGCGATTGGTCTTGGTTTGGTAAGATGCCATTTCAACCTTGCTTACGCGGCCGTTTTCAAAGAAAAAGAGCATATTACCCTCATAATCATCGGTGACAACCATATAAACAGGAAGCTCATCCTTTTCCATTTCAAGCTTTCCTGCAACAAAGTCGCCCATCACGCTGACCTTAGTGTCATCAAAATCAAAGCCGCGAGCTTTATAAACCTGATGCTTGTTGGTGAAAAACAACAGATGTGAGCGATTGTTGGCCTCAACGGTAAGTATAACCTCATCGTTTTCTTTAAGCTTGTGCTCGCCGCTCATACGCAAGGATTGAGGTGTAACCTTTTTGAAATAGCCCTCACGAGTGAAGAAGAACACAACGGGATAATCAGGCGCTTCATCCACCACAATGTCATCTTCCGTATCAGACATGGCGATGATTTTGGTTTTTCTCTCTTGGCCGTACTTTTTAATAATCGCCTCAAGCTCTTTTACGATAATTGCCATAACCTTGCGTCGGCTTTTGAGAATATCTTCGAGCTCGGCTATTTCTTCTTCAAGAGATTTAATATCTTCAAGGCGTTTAATAATGTACTCACGGTTAAGGTGACGCAATTTGATTTCGGCAACATACTCGGCTTGAATCTCATCAATACCGAAGCCAATCATCAAATTGGGAACAACCTCTTTTTCTTCTTCGGTTTCACGAACAATCTTAACTGCCTTATCAATATCAAGCAATATGGCCTCGAGGCCCTTCAAGCGGTGGTAAATCTCTTTATCCTTTGCCAGAGTAAAATAAACGCGGCGTCGCACACACTCAGTACGAAACGCAGTCCACTCGCTAAGTATCTCTTTAATACCCATAACCCTGGGCGCACCGCCGATGAGAACATTAAAGTTAGCTGAAAAGCTATCCTGCAAAGGAGTAAGTTTGAAGAGTTTTTGCATCAACTTATCCGGGTCGGTGCCTCGCTTAAGGTCAATGGTGATTTTCAAACCGTTCATATCGGTTTCATCACGAATATCGTTAATTTCGGTTATCTTTTTAAGCTTAGCAAGGTCAAGAATCTTTTCGATTATTGCCTCGATGGTTGTTGTAGGAGGAATTTCGGTGATATCAATGCAGTTTGCAGATTTATCATAGCTGTAAACCGAGCGCACTTTAATGCTGCCGCGGCCGGTGTTATACACCGACTCCAACTGCTCGCGATCATAAAGCAACTCGCCGCCACCTGCAAAATCGGGAGCTAAAATATAATCGGCAATATTTATGGAATCATCCTTGATATACTCAATGGTTGCACGGCAAACCTCGGCCAAGTTAAAGGAGCAAATCGAGCTTGCCATACCGACCGCAATACCTGTGTTATTGTTAACAAGAATCGAAGGGAAGGTTACGGGAAACAGCGTAGGTTCCTTCATTGACGCATCGTAATTGTCAACCATATCAACAGTGTCTTTATCAATATCCTTGAACAGTTCTTCGGCAATGCCTGCCAGCTTGGCCTCAGTGTATCGCGGCGCAGCGTAAGCCATATCACGAGAATAGGCCTTGCCCATATTACCCTTTGACTCAACAAACGGATGAAGCAGCGCCTCGTTGCCTTCTGTAAGGCGCACCATAGTCTCGTAAATAGCGGCATCACCGTGGGGATTAAGGCGCATAGTTTGACCCACGATGTTGGCAGATTTTGTCTTGGCGTTTTTAAGCAAGCCCATCAAATACATGGTGTAAAGCAATTTTCTGTGTGATGGCTTAAAACCGTCAATTTCCGGCAATGCTCGAGATAAAATAACGCTCATTGCATAGGGCATATAGTTGGTTTCAAGGGTGTCGGTAATTTGGCGCTCAACAACGGTGCCTGCACCGGCAATGTATGCGTTTGTATTGTTCGGCTTTATTTCTGCCGTTTTTTTGCTTTTTCTTGGAGGCATATTCTTTCTCCTGTCTTATAATTTATCAGCTTAAATCAGCATCGGCAATATAAAGGTGACCTTTTTCCGTAATAATGTTTTTTCTGCCCTCTATGTCATCGCCCAAAAGAACGTCAAACATATGTGCAGTGGCCTCTGCATCGGCAGTGGTTACCTTTATAAGACGTCGGGTAGCCGGATTCATTGTAGTAAGATTCATCATATCGGCCTGGTTTTCACCAAGGCCCTTTGATCGCTGAATGGTGTATTTAGCATCCCCAACCATATTGGTAAGAATATCTACCTTTTCTCGCTCGTCATAAGCAAAATAGGTTTTGTCCTTTGTTGTAATCTCATAAAGAGGAGTTTCTGCTATAAATACCTTACCCTCTGAAATAAGGGTAGGAATAAGACGGTAGAACATTGTGAGAATAAGAGTTCTTATTTGGAATCCGTCTTCGTCTGCATCGGTACAGATTATAATTTTGCTCCAACGAAGCTGGTCAAGGTTAAAGGTTGACAAATCCTTATTGGCCTTGCTTGTTACCTCAACACCGCAGCCCAAAACCTTAATAAGATTGGTTATAATCTCACTTTTGAAAATGCGTATATAATCGGCCTTGAGGCAGTTTAGTATCTTACCTCTGACGGGGATGACTGCCTGGAATTCAGCCGAACGTGCCATCTTTACCGAGCCCATAGCCGAATCGCCCTCAACTATAAACAACTCGCGCACAGATGTGTCGCGACTGCGGCAATCTACAAACTTGTCGATTCTGCTAAGCATATCCTGCTTGGTCTGCAGGGTGTTTTTAATGTTAAGGCGCTCTTTTTCCGAACGTTCGCGGGAACGCTTATTGATAAGAACCTGCTCGGCAATTTTTTCGGCCTCTGCTTTGTTTTCAATGAAATAGACCTCAAGATTGTGGCGAAGCATTTCGGTCATTGCTTCTTGAATAAACTTATTGGTTATTGCTTTTTTGGTCTGGTTTTCATAAGAGGTTTCGGTTGAGAAGGATGAAATTACAACCACAAGACACTCTTCAATATCGGCAAAGGTGATTTTGCTCTCGTTTTTGTTATATTTATTATTTTGTCTTAAGTAGGCGTCTATCTGTGATAAAAATGCGCTTCTGACTGCTTTTTCGGGTGAGCCGCCATGCTCCAAAAAGCTTGAGTTGTGGTAATACTCTTTAAGCTGAACCTTGTTAGAAAAGCAGCAAACCACATCCATCTTAACCTTATAATCCGGTTGGTCGGCACGGTCACGACCCATTCTCTCGGCCGACCAGCTTTGGAATGAGGTAAGAGCATCCTGCCCAACCTTTTCTCTGATATAGTCATTGATGCCGTTTTCGTAGTGGTACTCAGTAGTGCTGAAGCTATGACCGACCTGCTCGCGAACGATAAAGGTTACGCCCGAATTAACCACCGATTGACGGTGAACAACATCATGAAAATAGGAAATGGGAATATTGATATCGGTAAACACCTTGATATCGGGGCGCCACTTAATTTTAGAACCGGTCTGTCGGCCTGTGTAGGGCTCTTTTTGCATATCGCCAACAAGAAAGCCCTTTTCAAAATGCAAATTATATTTATAGCCGTCGCGCTTAATTTCAACATCCATATATTCTGAGGCAAACTGGGTGGCGCAAAGGCCTAAGCCGTTAAGTCCCAATGAATATTCATAGTTGCCTGAGTTATTGTTATTGTTATATTTACCGCCGGCATACATTTCGCAAAAAAGAAGTTCCCAGTTATACTTGTTTTGCTTGGTATTGAAATCGACGGGGATACCTCGGCCAAAGTCTTCAATCTCTATAGACATATCTGAATATCTGGTTATGATAATTTTATTGCCGTAACCCTCACGGGCTTCATCAATAGAGTTTGATATAATTTCAAACACCGAATGCTCACAGCCATCGATGTCATTTGAGCCGAATATAACGGCAGGGCGTTTGCGAACTCGGTCAGGTCCTTCCAATACCTCTATGCTCTCATTGCCGTATTCTGTCACTTTTTTAGCCATAACTGACCTCTCTTTGCTATAATTGGTATAAGTATAACTTATATTTTACACCATATATTGGGTCTGTGTCAAGAGACGACACCTTTTTATATGATTTTTTAATGATTTTTACCACATAGGCACATATATTCCATTTTTATTTTGCCGCCCCGTGGAATAATAAGCATATAAAAATGAAAGGAGTTTAAAAATGAAAAAGTTTTTATTATGCACATTGATTTTTTGCTTGCTCTGCGGTTGCTCTGCCACACCCCATAAGGATGAAAAGAAAGCTGAGGTTGAGCAAATTGACAACGGCAATGTTTCTGCAGAAAACAACAGCTCATCGTCAAGCAGTATTATTTCAAGCACAGCGTCCTCTTATTCTGACAACTTTGACAACTTATCCGGCAGAAAAATAGGATGGGGCCAAGGTTACAATGTTAACGATAAAAATCAACCGATATCCTGCATTGAGTTTCAGCAAAAATACGGTCATCTCGGTGGCGTATTTATAGGCAAAGACGAAAAGAACATTTGTATCACCTTTGATGAGGGATACGAAAACGGGTACACGTCCCAAATACTTGATACGCTAAAAAGCAAAAATGTAAAGGCGGTATTCTTCATCACCTATGATTATGCCAAAAGCAATAAAGAGTTGGTAAAACGTATGATAGACGAAGGGCACACAGTAGGCAATCACACCTACAACCATCCTTCGCTGCCAACTGTATCTGCCGACCGCGTAAAGAGCGAAATATCCCGACTGCACGATTATATCAAGCAGGAATTCGGCTATGAGATGACCTTGTTTCGTGCTCCTATGGGTGAATTTTCGGAAAAGACCTTGGCCATCACACAAAGTCTCGAATACAAATCTATCTTCTGGAGCTTTGCTTACAAGGATTACGACACCAACGCCCAACCCGAAAATCAGGCAGCTTATGAGCGCATAACAAAAGCCGCTCACAACGGTGGAATATTTCTTTTGCACGCTGTCAGCAAAACCAACGCCGAGATACTGGGTAATGTAATCGATAATTTCAAAAATCAAGGTTATTCATTAGACATTAAAGGGCTTTAAAAATTGCCGCAGTCAGAGCACTGACTGCGGCAATTTTTACGATACCTTCTTTTGAAGGCGGAGTTTATCGGCTATCATTGCCACAAACTCACTGTTGGTGGGCTTACCCCGTTCATTGTGGATGGTATAGCCAAAATAAGAATTGAGAACATCTATATCTCCCCTATCCCACGCGACCTCTATAGCATGACGGATAGCTCTTTCTACCCTTGAGGATGTTGTCGCAAAGATTTTGGCTACGGTTGGATAAAGCTGTTTTGTTATGGAGTTGATTATATCCGGCTGCTGAACTGATAAAATTATGGATTCCCTTAAATAATGATAACCCTTGATATGCGCCGGCACACCTATCTGATGCATTATCTCAGTGATTTGCATTTCGAGTTCACTTCTTTCGTCCTTGCAGGAGGAAGGTACCGGTGCTGCCCAACAAAACAAATCCTTTATATACCTCGGCAATCCGTTGACATCAAAAGGTTTAATTAAATAGTAATCAGCGCCGTGAGAAAGGGCGGCATTTTCGAAGCGCTGGTCATCATGACCCGACATTACTATTACATTTGGTCGACGGTCAAGCTCTAAAGCTGTTATGCGGTCAAGCACGCCGATTGAATCAAGATTGGGCATAAACATATCCATAAGTACAGCATCGGGATTTTTATCGGCAATGGCTTGCAGCACCTCTTTTCCGTCTTTGGGAGTAAATATGACTTCCATCCCTTCTTCGCTCAACACCTCTCCGCAGGCCTTGGCCAACTCGGTTTTGTCATCTGCGATAATCACTTTGATTTGTTTTTTCATAATGATTGCCTCCATCAAATATTATTTGGTACAACCATAAATTACCATATTCTTCCATATTTGTCAAGCAATTTCACCTAATTTATTGTAAATATTTTACATTTTCTTTCGAGAGTAAAAGTTTTCGTCAGCATATGACAAAAACCGCCTTTAAGATTAACTTAAAAGCGGTTTTTACTTAAATTTCTTTAATAAGTGCAATGGTGTTGGGCGCAAAGGTCAAATTCAAATCATCGGTGGTTTTTACAAGCTCACCACAGTGCTCTTTATCAACAAGATAAATTTCATACTGACCTGATTTGCCAAAGTCAATCTTAATATTCTTGCTATCGGCATTATCGTCATCGGTATAATATGTTACAATTGCAAGAGCGTTCCCGTCTTTATCAACGCCGCACAAGGTATATACATCATCAACTGTTGTTTGGCATTTTACCTCGCCCTGCATATCGTAAAGCATTCCGTACCAATAAAAAGGATAATATCCTTTAATCGGGCGCAGGGTGTAAAAGTCAAACACACCGTTAAAAGTGCTTGGACGAGTATCGTAATACATCAGCATATCAATAGAAATTTCTTGAGACTTGCTGATAACTGCAGACACGAATGCTGCACCTTTTTCACTGCGCATTACCTCTAAAGAATAGACGAATTTGTTTACGCCATTTTCGTCAATGCCCCAGCCCTTAACATAGTTCCACTCATTAAGAATGCTTTCAGCATTTTCGTAGCCGTACTTGACAAGCAAATCTTTAACAGCATTTGTACGTCTTTCTAAATGGGCAATATCGGTGGTATAGATATGCCAAGAGAAAAAGTCAATGGGCACATTCCTCTTTTGCATTTCGCAAAGGAAGTCGCCGCCCCACTCCACATTACCGCAAATGGCAGGGCCGCCAATCTTTAAATGAGGGAAGCAAGATTTAAGATGTTTTGCGGCAATTTCGTAAAAGTCAAAGAACTGTGCCTTTGTGCCGCCCCAAGTGGTCTTGTTGGAGCTGTCATCACCGGTCAAATCGGGCTCGTTCCAAATCTCCCAATAAGGCATATCGTGACAAAATCCGTCTGCCCACCCTTCTGTATAATGGCGGATAATATGCTCGCATATTACTGCCCACTTTTGAAAATCTTTGGGAGGCAAGGTATTGTGTTTTACAATTTGATGCTCAATGGTTTGGCCAAGTCTGAAAAAGGTTTTAGTGCCTGCAGCAAGACCCTTAAGAATCTCTTCATCGGTACAAGCAAAATCATAAGCTGCAGGATCGGTGGGATCAGCATCAAAATTGGGGAAAATGCAGGATATATCGTGGCTGTAAGGGCCGCCATAGCAGCTGTTCACTGCAGAATCGTGGTTACGAGTATAAGGAATGCGAGCGGCCTTATAATCATCAAAATTGCTTCTTGCCTGGTCGGTGGCATGGCGTTTGCAAATAGGGCCGCCGTTGGTAGCATTCAGCAACTTAAATTGGCCTTCAATTTTTGACAAATCAAACCTTAAAATATCCACAAAAACACATCCTTTACAGAATTTGCTTTCATTATACAATTCTGTAAAGGATTGTCAATACCTTTTTAGTTATTTCTTTTACGATACAGTGTTGGGGTTAATCCCGTTGCCTTTTTAAACACACGGTTAAAATATGTAACGTTATTATACCCTGTTCGAAAAGCTATTTCTGTCACTGTAAAATTTGAATTATCAAGCAGATCTTGCGCCTTTTTCAATCGCGCTTTATTTATATATTCTTTAAAGGTTACGCCCGTCTCTTTTTTAAAAAGTCTGCCTAAATATTTTTCGTTATAGTGAAAAAGGCGTGCAACCTGAGACAATTCAATATTATACTCCAAATTTTCATCGGTATATTTTTTTACATTTTCTATAAGCAGATTGGACTTTGGCTGATTTTTGGGAAGATTTGATAAAACTCCTTTTATATATCCCTCTATAAGCAGTGCCACTCTTTGACAGCTGCTTTCTGAAAAATTATGCTCCAGCGTGTCGTAAAGATAAGTATTATCCTTTATTTTTCGGTCAAGCTTGCAGTGATTTTCAGGCAAAATATTTCCTATAAAAACTATGCAAGCGACCTCATCGCCAACAACAATTGGGTGCGTATATTCAAACACGCCGTTAATACACTGACCCGAAAAGGATTTTTTGGTATCCAGAGCTTTACTTATGGCTAAATTTCGACATTTAAAGCATCGGTCAAATTGATTAGGCAAGCTTTTGAAATGCCAACAGACCTCGCCTGTATGAATTGTGCTGTTGCCGGGCAATTCAAGCAACGGGCTGCCGTATCCGCCAAAAAACAGCACACCTATGTGCAGTTTGGTTCCATATTCAAGATATGTTATTAAATCGCACAAATTGCCACTATGCATTCCAACACTTCCAAACATATATTTTAATTATTTTAGCATATTTGTATCTTTTGTTCAATATTGATGTTACATTATTTTAGGAATTAGACCCTACAATATGCTAAAATGATAAAAAAGGAGGTTAGAATTATGAAAAAATATGACCTTATAGTCGTTGGCGGCGGCTTTGCAGGCGTGACTGCAGCTTTGGAAGCCGCCCGTCACGGTGTTGAGGTGCTGCTTGTAGAAAAATACAACTGTCTTGGCGGTGCAGCAGCAAATTGCCTTATAACCCCATATATGCCCTATTGGTCAAGCCATCCGGAAACCGATGAAAAAATGTTTCTTACCGGTGATATGTTTATAACCATCGCAGATGAAATGATTAAAATCGGCGGTATGAAAGATAAAGGTCTGGCTTTTGACGAAGAAATACTGAAATTGGTGCTTAACAGAATGTGTGCCGATTATGGCGTTGATTTGCTTTTCAACACCGTTGTGACAGACGCAAACGTTGAGGGTGGCAAAATCGTTTCATTAGAGGCACTGGGTAAATCACGAAAATTAGAGCTTGTTGCCGACAATTACATTGATGCAACGGGTGACGGCGAGCTGGCTTATCTTTCGGGATGTGAATATATGCTGGGCAGAGAGCAGGATAATCTTTGCCAGCCCATGACGCTTTGCTTCAGAATGATTGGTGTAGATATAGATAAGTATCTCGCCAACCACAAAAAGATGAGTGAAATTTATAAAGAATTCAAGGCAAAAGGGCTTATCAAAAATCCTCGCGAGGACATACTTACGTTCAGACATTTCAACAACAGCATCGTTCATTTCAACACCACGCGCATTGTTAAGCTGAACCCTACCGATCCCTTTGACGTTACCAAGGCGGAAATTGAAGCAAGAGAACAGGTTTTTGAGATGATTGACTTTCTCAAAAACAATATTGAGGGGTTTGAAAACGCTCATCTTTTATCTACTGCCTTGCAAATCGGTATAAGAGAAAGCAGAAAAATTGTGGGCGAGCATATTCTCAATGTTGAGGAGTTAAAAGCTCTTGCCCGCTTTGACGATGCCATTGCCGTTGCAAACTACGACATTGACATCCACAACCCATCGGGTGCAGGTACAAGCCACTATTTCTTCGGCAAGGGCGAGTGGTACGAAATCCCCTACCGCTCACTGATTCCCAAAGGAAAGGATAATCTGCTTATTGCAGGCAGATGCATCTCTTCTACCCACGAGGCGCAGGCCTCCTACCGCATTATGCCCTTTTGCGCCGAATTAGGCCAGGCGGCAGGCGCCGCTATGGCCGTTGCCAAAAAGCAAGGGGTGAATCCGAGAGATATTGACGTGAAGGTATTGCAAGAGATTCTTAAAAAAGAAAATTTTTATATTCATTAATGCTAAAAAACCAAGGCACTTGCCTTGGTTTTTTGTTTTACACACCGCTTAAAATATTCATATTGCGGATATCGTTGTTATTTATCATATCGTTGACGGCGTATGCCAGCACTTCCATTTCGGCTGAAGGGAGTTTTACTATACCCTGAGCACTGATTTCATCTGCAATAAAGGAGCAAACATTCTCTATCATTTCTTGCTTTTGATTGGGATTTAAGTTATCGGTTGAAATAAGAGCTTCAAGCTGTTTTGCAAAGCCGAAATAAAGCGGTGATAATTCTCTCAACGCTTTGAAGCACCATTTGTAATAAGGCATATATTCTTTGTTTATCAAAAAGGCCGCGTTTACAGCACTTTTAACAAACTCAAACAGGGCTAATTGTGCCGACGCCGTCTCACCTCGAGATATACAACGAGCATAATTATATTGCCCCGACTGCCCCATAAGAAGAAGATTGCCTGCCAACCGTTTGAGACGGATGTCATCGGGAAAATATCCGATTGCATCACGAATTTCAGTAAACTCACCGTAGTTATCGCAAAAGACGGCACCGTTGGTTGCCTCAAGCAGTGAATATTCGGGAAGAGAGAGCCACTGCCCCACAGTAAGCATACCGTCAGAGCTGCCCACCTTTGCCTCAAAAAATTCGCTCATTCTTATTACACCGTGGCGGTTGCCGCCAACAGCGCTTAAGACGCTGCGCTTATAGCCCATAAACTCCTTTGGCAGCTTGGCATACATCCTCTCAAGCTCAAAGGCACTTTTGCGGTCAACCACATCCTCGTCGGGAATGAAGATGCAAAAGCCCGGCTCAAAATCATGGTCTTGAGACAGGTCATCGTCATAGCCGCAGCACTCTGACCCACTACCTGCAAGGCCGACGGCGATGTAGGGCAAAAGATGAGCAAAGTTTTCCTCTAAAATGGGCTTGCCGACCTCTATATAAAACCTTTCAGACAGTTCAAGACCTTTCATAAATCCTCCTGCTGCGCTGTGAAAGCTCATTTTCGTAGTAAAAATATCCGTAGTAACCAAAAACCGTAGCGCACTTTTCGCAGGCAAAAGCATATTCTCCGTCGGTGCGGTCTTTGCAGCTGTCAAGCAACTCCATTGCCCTTTCGGTGTGCTGTATAATAAGTTCTTGTGCATCCTCTATGCCGAGCTGTGCCTCAGCTGCTGAGGCCATATTAAGATAGGTGATGGCTTGCTCCGGCTCTTTACCTTTGATGGCTGCCATAACCGAAAGTGCTTTTCGGTATAGCGCATCTGCCTCGACGAAGCGTTTAAGGTCAACAAGAGCAAGAGCCATATTGTTGTATAACCCGCCCAGTCGGTCATCATCGGCCGATAGATTTTGCTCATATATTTCGCGGGCCTTTTCAAATAGCAATATAGACTCCTCCGCCCTGTTGAAGGCCTTGTAGACAGTAGCGGAATTAATATAGGTGGTTGCAGCACCAACATTATTTTCTATGCCCAGCTTTTCAATGTTATTAAGTGCGCGCTCAGCAAAAGAAATGGCCTGCTCACCCTCGCCGAGCTTGCGGCATAGGCCCATAAGCTCGTTGCACACAAGCAGAAAACCCCTGTTATCTCCTATCTGCTCTGCCTCGCTTAGCCAATATAGCAAATGGCGTTTGGCGGCAGAATAATCCTTTTTGGACAAATGCTCATCAAGCTTTTCAACAACTCTGCCCGTTGGTATAAGTCTGCTTTGATTCATTATGCCACCTCTTCAAAATTACTTAATTCTATTTTATCACAAACGCCTTGATTTTTCAATAAAAATCACAACTGCAAAAAATCCCAAGAGGTTGTCTCTTGGGATTTTTGTTAATCATTAATTTCATCCAAAAAATACGCACGAGTATCGGCAATGCGACCTTGCTCATCTATTATTGACACGCGCACATACTTTGCCCGCTTATCAATTTCAAAATCGGCAGAGTTGATTGTTTGGCCAAAATCGGCAACCTCTCGCTTGGTAATTTTGCTGCCCATAAACAACACAATTTTATTAACCTCGGAGCACTCGATATGGATTTTGTTTTTTTCAACCGATACCTCTTTAAATTGGGGGCCCATTGAAGAATACATTTCGCCCTTTTCCATAGCGCTGAAAATGGACTCATAGGTAAATTCGTCAGGCATTATCATCGTAAAGCCGCCAAAGGAATCAAATCGGGGAGATGATTCAGGATATTCGTTATGATTATCATCTGCGCTGTGGCAGAAGATGCGCTTACCCGATAAAATCATTTTATCATAAAGAGCGCCGTTATATTCAAGCTGACTTGAGATATAACTGCTGTAGTTACACATTTCCATACTGAAGCAACCGTCATATTTGAGTATGACTGCCTCCGATTCCATAGACCACCAGGGATGGTTGTAAGAAACGATATAGCCGTGCTTTTTGGCAGTCTTTATGAAACTGTTAACATACCGAACGGTCAATCTGCGGCGCTTTTGCGAGCCCACCTTTTGAAGCTCATCCTGCTCCTCTTTGCTTAAATACTTGCAGCTTTTGGGGTTGTAGCAAATGTAAGCAAGGTTCTCGGGGTCTCGTGCAAAAAGATTAAGGTGTATTTCCGGCTCATATATGTCAGAAACACCCCTTTTGCGAATGTAGGCCTCGTAACCCGTGATAGTGATAAACTCATCATCATTGAGGTAAGAATGATTTCTCGGTGCCTCATGATCGGTTATGGCGAGAATGGAGTAACCAGCTGCCTTATACATTTCTTTCAGCTCTTCAGGGGTCTTTTTACCGTCAGAGATAACGCTGTGGCAGTGAAGATTTGCTTTATACTGCTTTGCGCTTGGTGAGATTAAATATTTCATAACAATCCTCCATCAATTAGCATCCAAAATTTTTCTTGCAGTATATTCGTCGGTAATAAGTGTATCAATCAGGTTTGTGCGAAGGGCTCCGCAAATGGCCTTAACCTTGCTGTCACCGCAAGCAACAGCAACGGTTTGCCCTGCCGACTTAAGATTTTCTGCCGAGGCGCACAGGGTGTTTTGATACAATTCAATCAAATTTCCGTTTTCATCAAAAAAATGAGTCGCCACATCACCAATCGCCTGAGGATGCTTTTTGCTGTAACCAAAGGTTCTTCCGAAAGTATCAAGTATTTCGGTGTTGCCTATGCCAACAACAGCAACATCGGCAGTGCCCCACAAAGCTTGTATTTTTTTATAATAAGGCAGCTTTTTAAGAAGCTCGCACTCTTCCCTACTATCTGTAAGATAAGGAAACCAGGCATATTTTACGTCAGCGCCTATTTTATCGGCCATAGAACGGGCCATCTCGTTTGAAGAAAAGTAGATGTTCTCGTTATCGGTTGCGCCAAAGAGAGGAAAAACAACATTGCCGCCGGTGTTGATTTCAGGCATTGTGTTTATAAGCTCCTGAACCGTTCTGCCCCAGGAAAGTGCGATTTTTTGATTGCCCTTGCCAATAATATCACCAAGATAGTGGGCGGCAGCTTTTACAGTCATAATTTTGCGCAAGGATTCATCGCTTGAGCTAACCTCGGTGACAACACAATTCTTTATACCAAAGCCGCTTATTATCTGCGACTGTAGCTCTTCACAATACTTTTGAGGGTTGTGAATTTTTATTTCAACTATGTTTTCTCGGGCGGCATCATTCAAAAGCTTTGAAACCGTTTGCCGCGACAAATTCAACGAATCAGCTATTTCTTGTTGAGTTTGCTTTTTTTCATAATAAAGGACTGCAACCTCATACATCAGAATCTTCTCATCAGTACGCTTCACAACCATCACCTACCACAAGTATATTACCATCACATTGTGTAAATGTCAACCATTTTAACATTTGTTATTGACATTTGTTAACGCTCTTGCTATAATACAAGCAAATTGTTCGAAGGAGTTGAATTTATGCTGGTAACAATGAAAGAATTATTGGCAGATGCAAAGAAAAACCACTATGCTATTCCTGCATTTGACGTTAGCAATTATGAAATGATGAAGGCCGTTCTGGAAGCGTGTGAAGAGGAGCGCTCCCCCGCCATTTTGATGGGGCTTGGCGTTGATCTTGAAGGTAAGGGACTGCCTCTTATTACATCTATGGTTAAGGAAGCATCAAAGTATTTTGATATTCCCGTTTGCTTTCACCTTGACCACGCTACCGACTTTGAGCTGATAAAAAGAGCCATTTATGCCGGGTTCAGCTCGGTAATGTATGACGGCTCGGTGCTTGATTTTGACAACAATGCAAAAAACACCGCCGAGGTTACAAAATATGCACATTCTCACGGCGTAACCGTTGAGGCAGAGCTTGGCCACGTAGGCAATGCCAGCGTGGGAAGTATCAGCGAAACAGGTGCAGACACCGACCCGGGGGAAAGCTTGACAGTGCCCGAAGAGGTAAAAAAATTCATCGAGCTGACCGATGTAGATGCTTTGGCAGTTGCCATCGGCACCTCTCACGGAGTTTATAAGAAAACGCCCGAGCTGAGAATTGACCGTCTTGACGAAATCACTGCTGTTTGTGACAGGCCTTTGGTGCTTCACGGCGGAAGTGGCACACCCGATGACCAGATGCACAATGCCATTCTTCACGGCATAACCAAAATTAACATCTATTCAGATGTCGTAGGTGCTATGAACAAGGGACTCAAAGACAAGCTTAACAGCGTAGAAAATCCGTCAACCTGGCCCTTCATCGTTTGGGAAAATGCAAGGGTGATGATGAAAGAGGTTGTTAAGGACAAACTTAGAAAATTCGGCAGCGCAGGCCGCGTTTAATTGAGGTGATAAAGGGATGAAAACAAAAGCAGTTCGTTTGTACGGCGAAAACGATTTACGTCTTGAAGAGTTTGAATTGCCCCAACTAAAGAATGGCGAAATTCTTATCAAAGTGGTGTCAGACAGCGTTTGTATGTCTACATATAAAACTGCCAAGCAGGGCGCAAAGCATCTTCGCGTGCCCGACAACGTTGCTGAAAGCCCCGTTATTGTAGGTCACGAGTTTTGCGCAGAAATAGCAGAGGTCACCGACCGATGGAAAGATAAATTTCAAATTGGTGACAAGGTCGTTATGCCTCCTGTTCTGTCTTATCTTGAGGGCGGTATGCAGACGGTTGGATATACCTTTGGAGAAATCGGTGGCGCATCCACCTATTCTATTGTATATGAACACATTATTGAAAAGGGATATTTGATTAAGCTGGATAGTGATTGTTTCTTTAAAGGATCGCTTATTGAGCCCGCCTCTTGTGTTATAAGAGGTTACAAGGCAAATCTACATCTTGACGCTGAGCTGATGCCCTTTACAAACATTCGCCCCAACGGAAAAACAGCCATCCTTGCCGGTTGCGGGCCCATGGGTCTTGTAGCAATAGACATTGCATTGCACGGTGATGTAAAACCATCCTTACTTGTTGTGACCGACCAAAACAAAGAACGCCTTGAACGGGCAAAAGAAATCTTCTCGCCCGAGCAAGCAGAAAAGAGCGGAATCAAGCTTATATTCAGCAATTCAACCGGCAAAGATGAACTTCTTGCCCTGTCAAAGGGTGGCTTTGATGATGTGTTTGTTTACGCTCCCGTTCCCTCAGTTGTGGAGCTGGCCGATGGTATTTTAGGATTCGACGGATGTTTGAACTTTTTTGCCGGGCCCTTGGATAAGGGATTCAGCGCCAATATGAATTTTTACAACGTTCATTACGCACAGCACCACATTGCAGGCACCAGCGGAAGCACCACGGAAGATATGCTCGACATTGTGCGCCTGATTGGAGAAGGTCGCATAGACCCTGCCGTTATGATTACACACATAGGCGGAATTGATGTTGCCATCGACACCACCCTGAACTTGCCTCAGATTGAGGGAGGCAAAAAACTGATTTACAACCACATCGAGCTGCCTTTGACTGCAATAGCAGATTTTGAAAAACTGGGCAAAAAGGATAACCGATTTGCAGAGCTGGATCTGTTGGTTAAACAAAACAACGGATTGTGGTCAGCAGAAGCTGAAAAATATTTGCTGAACAATTTTTAAAACAAAAAAACTCTTTCACAAATCTGTGAAAGAGTTTTTTATCAATCAACCTTTTTAAACCAAGGCAAAACAGACAGAGGCGCAGGAACCTTAACTGTTTTGCCGCCATCGTACACTTTGTGAGAGTTTTGCTCCTCCCACCTGCCATCGGGCAAATGCACCTCTTTTTCACGCTGTCCCTTTTCAATTACGGGGGCTACAAGAATGTTGTCGCCAAGCATAAATTGGGTGTTAACCTTTTCATAACCGCAACCTGAGAACTGATACTCCATACTTCTTACAATGGGCTCGCCCGTGCGCTCAGAATACTCAAGCACCTTTTCAATTTCGGGGTATATTTCTTCGTGAAGCTTTGCCATATCAAGGCAAATTTTCTGTGCCTCTTGACTTAAATGACGCCAAGGCAAGGAGGAAAACTGCATCATTGGGAACAAGGCGGAGCACTGAGCCATACGGATAAAAAGCTCCTCGTCATGTTTACCGTAAACGAAGGCAGTCCACTCACCGCCACCAACCATATCGGGACAAATGAAGGGTGCGCCTATAAGTCCCACAAAGCAACCGTGAGGAATTAAGCAGTTAAGTCCGTTACCGTCCCATGTGTGATGTTTGTCAAAAAGGCGTTGGATGATGTTTCTGCCGCATGGCTTCCAACAGTCCTTAACCTCGTGGAATTTATAGGATGAGGCAAAGTCCATCCACGCAATATTAAGCTGATTGGTTGTATATCCGCCATAAAAATCGGTACCTGCCACAAAGGTTTCGGGACGGTAACCACCGCCGTCAAATTTGAATCCGTCAAATCCGTAGTTGTTAAGCAGGTTATCCAATTGCTTTGCCATAGCTTCGCGGTCATCAGGCAACATGAAATTATGATATGCACCGTAGCCGCTCCACCAATGATGAATGGCAACGCTGCCGTCTTTATTTCTTAAAAGGTGGTTGTAGCACAACTTTTCCTCCACAGCTTCGCTTGAACGCTCCGAATAAAGACTAAGGAAATAGTCACCCTCGGGACATACGAAGGGAGATACCCAAATCATTACTATAAAGCCCATGCTGTGCAATTCGTCGACCATCTTTTTGGGGTCAGGAATCAAATCGTGGTTAAATTCCCACACACCCTGACGAATTTGCCAGCCGCCGTCAATCATAAGTATGCCGGGCTTGTATCCGTTTTCTATAACCTCGTTAGCATATTGGAGTATATCCTTTTGGTTTTGGTTTTTGATAAGCTCCATCCATGTGTTAAACATAGGATGCTGATAAAATTCACGTGGGGTGTGTATATTATCGGGAAACGGAAAGTGGTTTTTCATTGCCGCAAGATAAGCATCGCGAAGGGTGCTCCCCCCCTGCCCCAGCACTACATCGTAATCGGATTCAACCGTCACCTTGCCTTTGCTGAAGGTAATTTTAAAATGCTCATCGCACCAAAGATATCGGCCTTTGCTCGATAAGAAAAGGGGTGCTGTTTGTGTGCGTCGAGTCTCGCCGAGATCTATAAAATATTCGCTGTTGCTGTCAAAGGGCATACTGTCAGCATCACTAACGCAGCCGCCCCACCAATACTCATTTTCCAACAGAGTAAATTCCATTTTTATTCCCCCACACAGTTGATTTTACATTAAAAATAGCATAGCAGAGCATAAATTGCAATAGAACCCAATAACAAATTATTAAGTAAATTTAACATAAAATCATTTCCCTTGCGCAATTTTAAACTTTTCCTTCTTACTCTCTACCGCAATCATTGACAAAAAGTCTGTTAAGTGTTACAATTTTTGCATCAAATATCGTTGTTTATCATCGCGATTAAAAGGAAGGTTTTTATGGATTATAAAGAAAACGCACGGAAAATACTTTCAAAAATGACCCTAAAAGAAAAAATCGGTCAGGTAACACAAATCTATTACAGCGAGCAGTCTGTTGAAGATATGACAGAAATTATCAAAACTAAAAAACCGGGTTCGATTATTCTATGCGGATCAGCCCTTGGCGGCAGTGACAAGCAGCGTGCAGTTTGTCTTGATGCAATAAACGCTTTACAGAAGGCAGCAGTTGACGAAACCGAAAGCGGTGTGCCCATCGTTTTTGGACGTGATGTCATTCACGGTCACCGTGTAGCATTTCCTGTTCCGCTCACAATGGCTGCATCCTTTGATTTTGATTTAATACGTGAAAGCTATGATGCCATACGCGAAGAAGCAATCAACGACGGTATAAAGTGGACCTTTACACCTATGCTTGATATGAGCCGTGAACATCGTTGGGGCAGAATTGTTGAAGGACCCGGTGAGGATCCTTATATAGGTGAGCGCTTTGCCGAAGCGGTTATTAAGGGAATTCAGACTGATGACATTTCCTCCAAGCGCGCTATGCTTGCTTGTGCAAAGCATTTTATCGGCTACGGTGCAAGCGAGGGCGGCAGAGATTATAATCACACAGAAATTTCTGATTATTCCTTACAAAATTATTATCTTCCTGCCTTTCGCTCCGCTGTAAACAACGGAATTGCTACCGTTATGTCATCGTTTAATGAAGTTAACGGCATTCCTGCTTCGGGAAGCAAAAAAATCATGACAGATGTTCTGCGCGATCAGTTGGGATTTGACGGCTTTGTTGTAAGTGACTGGGCTGCAATTTGGCAGATGACCAGATTTTCCGGCTTTGCAGAAAACGGTCGCGATGCTGCAAAGATTTCACTTGATGCCGGCATTGATATGGATATGGTAGACGATTGCTACTATAACAACATCGAAGACCTTATTGAAAAGGGCGATATAGATGAAGAGACACTTGACACTGCTGTTTTAAGAATTCTTGAAATCAAGCTGCGCGCAGGTCTTTTTGAGAATCCGTACGTAGAGCGTATGGATATTGATTACGATGCACACCTTTCACTTGCTCAAAAATTGGCTGAAAAATCAATAGTTTTGCTTAAAAACGACAACAACCTTCTTCCCCTCAAGAAAGGCGCAAAGGTTTGTGCTTGCGGTCCGATGCTTGAGTGTGGAGATGAGCTGGTCGGAACCTGGTCGTTGGATTATGATCCTTCTTATTCCGTCAACATTTTAGATGCCCTTAATGATAAAATGGCAGTATCAAAGGTAAACCCGTCTCTGTTTTACAGAGAAACGCTCAAAAATCAATTTGACGCAGTTATCGTTGTTTTGGGCGAAGTCAGAGGTGTTACCGGAGAAGCCACGGCGCTTGCAGATATAGGCATTCCCAAAGACCAATTAGAAATTATTTACGCCGCCAAAAAATCCGGTAAACCCATCATTGGTGTATTCTGCTTTGCAAGGCCTGTTTCATTTGGAGAATATGACGATTTGTTTGACGCCATTTTATATGCCGGTCACGGCGGCAGCAGAGCAGCCGAAGCTATTGCATCATTACTTGTAGGTGAAGCCGAACCTGAAGGCAGATTGCCCTTCACATTGCCATATCATCAAGGGCAGCTGCCGTTATACTATAACGCTCTTCCCGGTTCACGTGAAATTAACGGATATTATGGCAAGGTTCATCCCTCACACAGCAACTACTGTGACTGTACAGGTGCACCAAATTATCCCTTCGGTCACGGCCTAAGCTATACCGATTTTGATTTTTCACCGATAAAGTGTGATGAAATCGAAAAGAGCTATGACTCTGTAATAAATGGTGAAAAATTCGAGTTTAGCGTAGACATCTCCAATATTGGTGATAGAGTTGGCGTCGCCGTTCCTCAGCTTTATGTAAGAGATTTGTTTGCAAGCAGAGTAAGACCTTTGAGATGCTTGCGCAAAACCTTAAAAGTTGCTTTGGAGCCAAAAGAAACCAAAACCATCACATTCGAAATCGGCACTGCTGATTTAGGATTTTATCTTGAAAACGGTGAGTTTATCGTTGAAAAAGGCGAGTTCGAAATCTATATAGGTGAAAACGCCTTGACCAATAATAAGATAAAAATAAAAGTTTGTTGACATTTAAAAACAGCCCAAGACGAAAATTATCGTCTTGGGCTGTTTTTCGGTGTGTCAATATAGCCAACATTTTCAAAGAAAATCTTTGACATTGTAATCAGGAACAGCGTCATATTTTGAAACAACATATGCGGCAATCTTTGATGCATATTCTAAAGAAATTTGGATGTCTTTTTTTCGAGAATATTGATACAAGAAAGCGGCAGAAAAGCTGTCCCCCGCTCCGACAGTTGAAGCCACCTCAACCTTTTGCGATTCACAGCTATATACTTCATTGCGCTTACAGTCATAGCAAAATGCACCGTCAGCACCCAAAGTAATAACGATTATTCTTAAGTTTGCATACTTTTCTTTAAGGATTCTTGCAAACTCTTTATATCCAATAGAGCTGTCTATTGAAAGCAAATCTGCAACGATCGGCAATTCCTCAGAACTAACTTTCAATATTGTTGCATTGTTCATACAAAACGTGACCAACTCGTAACTATAAAACGGAGCTCGTATATTAATGTCGACAAAAACGTCTTTAAAGTTTTGTTTTTTCAAAAGCTTACCGAGCGAATCCAAATTATATTTGTTGCGCAAAGCTAAGGTGCCAAAATATAAAACATCAAAATCTTCATTAAGAATATCACAATCAATATAGTCGTATGCGACATCCTCTTTCAAATTATAGGACGGAACAGCATTTTCATCAAGCGTTACCAAGCATCGACCGGTTTGCTTTACAGCAGACTGAGAAACAAAATCGGTTAAAACACCGAATTCTTTAAGCCACAACAAAGCTTCTTCTCCCAAACTGTCTTTTCCCAAACAAGACAGCATATAAATCTCTTCTTCGTGCTTTGCAAGATGAGCTGCAAAATTAAAGGGTGCGCCCCCTATATATTTTTTATCGGGATATACATCCCACAAAATTTCTCCAAAAGATAAAACCTTCATCAAAATCACCTTGTATGTATTATTGATATCAATATATCACTTTTTCAATAAAACCACAAGAATCAGTTTACCATTTTGGATTATGGGGCTGCCGCTCACGAGTGTGTCAATATAGGGACAACACCTTTTTTTGAGCGATTTTTAACCTATTTTACCTCAAAATGCGCATTTGGGAGTGAAAATGAGTAAATTTCAGCCTGTTGATTTATGTATAAGCAAAACAAAACCCAGCAACGAGAATAACCTCGCTGCTGGGTTTCTTTTAAAAAGTTTTTAAATTTACTGCATTTTGGATTTCAAGAGACAAAGTTACAACAATTTATAATTACATCAAAATCCAACAAAATCCCGTTTTCGTTGTAATAACTCTGATTTTAAAATTTGTAGAATTTCTTTCGTTTGTGCAATCGAGAAAAACTTCAACTTCTTGTTTTCAATATATTGAAGTTCAAACTCACCATCTATTTCATCAAACATAGATAGCAATTTATCAAATTGCTGTAAAATTATAATTCTATCATCATAATGTATTCTTGATGTTTTATTGCAATCAAAGTCCTTAATGAATTCAACAGTCTCCAATGCGATAGCCGTATTGAATTTTGTGGAAAGAACAAATTCTGAATTCATCATATACTCCTTTTGTTTTATAAGAAAACTTATTTTTCTATTACTCTACAACTCTGGTAAAGGTGCATTCGCCAGATTTCGCATACCACGAGTAACTATTATTCGGTATAGGAGTGCTAATATTCTTTCCTACTAAATACTCTGCTGCATTTGTTGCAGACACAAAAGATAATGTCGGAACACTTGCTCTAGAACTCCAAGAACCGTCCTCTTCTATACCATAAGATGCTATATAATACATTTTTGAACCTTTAATTGTCCATTTCCCACCTAATTCATCAACAACATTTGTTAACCCACTACTTGCAAATGCATATGGTTGTATTTTAGTAACACTTGCAGGAATTGTTAAAGTTGTGAGTGAATCGCAATTATAGAAACAATATTTCGGAATTTCTGTTATTCCAGAAGGAATATTAACAGTATTGCTCAACGAAGTGCAATTATTAAATGCATATGCACCTATTGAAGTAAGAGTATTGGGTATAATTGCGGTTTCTAATACAGTACAATCACTAAATGCATATGTTTCAATAGTTGTAATACTATTAGGTATTGTTATTGTTTTGAGATTTCGCATAGCCTCAAAACCATTTTCCATAATAGTAGTTACTGCTTTGCCACGATATACCGACGGAATAACGATATTTTCCAAATATCTTGTTAATCCCGCCTTAACTCCATAGGTTCCATCAGGTAACAAATAGAATTCCAATCCTTCTGTACCTTCATATTCAGGGTTCGTCACCTTACCCAAGTCAACAGGATTTTCAAGGTCATCGGAATATGTTATCCAAAGATGTCCATCAATAATCTCGGTCTTCACAATTCCACGACCTGCAGCACCAGAGTCACCCTTATCGCCTTTATCACCCTTCGGACCCTGTTCACCTTGGTCACCCTTGTCGCCTTTATCGCCCTTTGGCCCCTTAACAGAACCGAGGTCCTTGGTCACTCCGTTAGTATAGGTGATAACGAGGTTGCCATCGGCAGTAATAACTGTGTTTGCGATACCAACACCGTCGGTGCCGTCCTTGCCCTTGATATTTCCAAGAGGAACAACCTGACCATTAGAGAACTTCATAGAGAGTTCGCCTTCGGCAGTAAGAGTAACTGCGGTGATGCTTACACCTTGCTCGCCTTGTTCACCTTGGTCGCCCTTATCGCCTTTGTCGCCCTTTTCACCCTTGACATCACCAAGGTTGAACCATTCACCATTAGAAAGAGTAATAATGAGTTCATCGTTTACGATGGCAACCTCGGAAACACCGACACCTTGCACACCTTGGATGCCCTGTTCACCTTGGTCACCCTTGTCGCCTTTGTCACCTTTTTCACCTTGGAGGCCCTGTGCACCGGTGTCACCCTTGTCGCCTTTGTCGCCCTTTTCACCTTGGAGGCCCTGTGCACCGGTGTCGCCCTTGTCGCCTTTGTCGCCTTTTTCACCTTGGAGGCCCTGGGCACCGGTGTCACCCTTGGCCCCTTTGGCTCCTTTTTCACCTTTGAG
>JAZRNV010000091.1:0-1044 GCA_045648425.1 Acutalibacteraceae bacterium
ATGCTTTTTGCAAAAGAGGGCCGCGTAATGGGCGTTATCGCCGTGGCCGACACCATAAAAGAAGATAGCAAACAGGCTGTATCTCAGTTGAAAGCAATGGGTATAGATGTTGTTATGTTAACCGGTGATAATCTAAGCACTGCCAATGCCATCGCACAGCAGGCAGGTATCACCAACGTAAAAGCCGAATTGCTGCCCCATCAAAAGGTGCACGCCATAAAGGAACTTATGACCGACGGCAAAACCGCGATGGTGGGTGACGGCATAAACGATGCACCTGCTCTTATGGCGGCCGACGTAGGCATAGCAATCGGCGCAGGAGCCGATATAGCCGCCGATGCAGCGCAGGTGGTGCTTATGAACAGCCGCCTTGCAGACGTTGTCACAACCGTAAAGCTTAGCCGAGCCACCTTGCGCAATATCCACCAAAACCTTTTTTGGGCATTCTTTTATAATGCATTGGGCATACCGCTGGCGGCAGGTGCCTTCGTGACCCTGCTCGGTTGGCAGCTTAGCCCCATGTTTGGCGCGGCGGCTATGAGCTTGTCCAGCTTTTGCGTTGTAGTTAATGCCTTGCGACTTAATTTATTTGGTAAGAAAAAATCTGAAAAGGAGCAAAAAAATATGCAAATCACACTTAATGTTGAAGGTATGATGTGCCCCCATTGCGAGGCCAGAGTGAAAAAGGTGCTGGAGCAGCTGCCCCAGGTAGAGGTTGCCGACGTCAGCCACGAAAAAGGCACCGCCATCGTCACCCTGAAGGAAGAACTTGACCCCGCTATCCTTAAAAAGACGGTTGAGGACCAGGGCTATACCGTAAAATAAACCAAATCCCCCTATGCCGCTGCATAGGGGGATAAATTTATATCTTCACGCATATTGTGGCCACAAAGCCGTTGGGGCAGGCAAGCGCTTCAAAACGGCAGGTTGGGTCAGAGCACAAAGGTGTGCCATTTTGAAAGGATATATCTTTAACCCCTTGCCAAACACCTTGACCCGTCAGCTTTCCAAAGCTTTCGGCAGCCGTCCAAAAACGGTAAAAAT
>JAZRNV010000092.1:0-3421 GCA_045648425.1 Acutalibacteraceae bacterium
TGCTTTTTCTTTTTTAATATAGTATAATGTATCTGTTATCAATTTAAAACAAGGACGCTTAGCGCAGCTGGTAGCGCTTCCGCTTGACGTGCGGGAGGTCAGGGGTTCGAGTCCCTTAGCGTCCACCAGAAAAGAAACACCCTTTGTCTTCTAGACAAAGGGTGTTTCTTTTCAATGAAATAAATCCCTTGCGGGATTTGTGAAATAACGCTTCGCGTTATGAAATAGCTGTCGCTATGAAATACGCTGCGGCGTATGAGGGATTTATTTTATTTCATATTGCGTAGCAATATTTCACTAAATATGCTATAACATTTGTAGAGGTGAGGATTATGAAACTCATCACGCGTCAGCGTGCATCCTCCTGCGGCTTGATGATGATATATCATTGAAAAACAAAATGATTTATGATATAATACTGCTTAAAGGCGGCGGATTAATACGTCAGAAAAGGAGTTTGATTCTATGGACTACGTTTTGCGAACCTACGGGCTCTATAAAAAATACAAAAAGCACAACGCGGTAAACGATGCCGAAATGACCATTTGCCGTGGCGATATTTACGGCTTTGTGGGTGAAAATGGCTCGGGTAAGACTACAATTATACGACTGATTACGGGATTGATTTTTCCCAACTCAGGTCGCTTTGAGCTATTTGGCGTTGCCAATAATGCTCCCGAGATAGGTGCTGCCCGCCGCAAGGTAGGGGCTGTTGTTGAAACGCCTTCAATATATCAGAATATGTCGGCCTATGACAATCTTAAAATGCAGAGTGTTATTCTCGGCATTACTGATGACGAAAAAATTGTGCAGACCTTGAATGAGGTGGGGCTGGGCTATCTGCTTAAGGAAAAAAAGCATGTCAGCAACTTTTCTCTCGGTATGCGTCAGCGCTTGGGCATAGCAATGGCACTGCTTGGCGACCCCGAGTTTTTGATTTTAGACGAGCCCATGAACGGTCTTGACCCTGCGGGCATTGTAGAAATGCGTGAGCTTATTTTAAAGCTCAACCGCGAAAGGAATATAACCTTTTTGATTTCATCTCATATTCTTACCGAGCTGGCGCTGGTGGCAACTAAATACGGCATAATCTCAAAGGGCCATATTATAAAAGAAATTACCGCTCGACAGCTGCAGGCAGAGGTGGCAAAAACTACCGATATTTTAGCAGATAACCCCGAAGCCCTTTACAAGCTGTTGGGTGAATTGTTGCCGACAGAAACGGTAACTTATATTCCGGGCGGTGCGCGTTTTGTGGGCGAGGCCGATCTCAATATGGTTCTTTCTGCTGTTATAAATGCAGGCATACGCATAATCAGCATAAATTGTCACGAATCCTCCTTTGAGGATTATTATATGGAAACGATAGGGGGCAAAAGAGTATGACACAGCTTTTAAGGGCAGATTATAAAAGAGTCTTTAAAGACAAGCTCTTCCTTGTCGTTTGCATTTTAGGTGCAGCTTTTGCGGCCGTCACTCCCTTGCTTTATGTGGCAATTTTTGGCGCCGCAGGTGAAATTGACGCCATGACAAAAGAAGTGCTGATGGGCTATGTTACCGCTAAGGGTCAGTTTTTCAGCTCCTTTTCGTTCGGAAACAATCTGGGACTTATTGCGCCTTTGCTTATAGGTGTCATTCTGTGGAAGGATTTTGGCTCGGGTACTGTTCGCAACAAGATTATCAGCGGCCATTCCCGTGCTTCGATTTTTTCATCTATGTTTACCGTATGCTTTACCGCGCTGTTTGGGGTAATTTTAGCTCACGCCTTGTTAACTCTGGGTATAAGCTTGGTATTTTTTGAATATCAGCCCACTCCCTTTAAGATTGGCGATTTGTGGTATTTTCTGATTTCTTTGCTTTTTGAGATGCTGGTTTATGTTTTTGCCGCGGCCTTTGTGAGCTGGCTGTGCGCAACAATGAAAAATGTCGGTATGGTTATTGTGATGTATATTGCGGTGGTTTTCGGCTGCACAATGATTGCAGGCATTTTGCAAGGGGTTATACTGGTTTTAGGTATGGAGACCGGCCACGAAAATATAATAGATGTGCTTAATTTTATACAGCGCATAAACGTCTTCAACTCCTCCGCCAACATAGGGCTGGGCACCTCATACGAAAGTAAGGATGTGTGGTATTACGTATTGCCCCCGATTTTGGGAACGGCCGCACTGCTTACTCACGGAACTCTTAAATTCAGACGTAAAGACCTTAAATAAGCAAAAAATCATCCAACCAAAGGTTGGATGATTTTTTTATAAGTTTAGGGGTTTAGTTGTCGGATGATTTCTCTTTCCAAACCTCTTGGATGTAAGCGAAGTCGCTCAGAACATCACAATAGATTATGCTGTCACCCATGAAAGCAACGTATAAATAGCGATTTTCACCCTCTTCATCGGGCAAAGAATATATGTAGCCAAAGCCAAAGCGGTTGCTCGCGGCAGCTTCTCCAAAGCGGTCTGTAAATTCACTCATAGACGTGGAGGATTTAAAAAAGGATTTTACTTCTTCAAGACTGAGCTCTTCCGTAGGAGAGTAATTATAGGGGTAATTGTTTATTGAGATAACGTTATAGCCGTCAATTGTTTTGCTATAAATATTTAGCCCCGATTTTTCTTCAAGCTTGCTCTCGTTTGACCAAACATCGCAATAGGAATCGGCTGTGTAAAAATCAAGCTGTGTAATGCCTACTTTGCTTTTGTCAAAGGTGTTTTCGTACATTAAATCAAGATAGAGCCAGTAATATTTGCCGTCAGAAAAAACAGGAAACGTGTTTCGTGCGCTTTTTCGCACCTTTCCGTTGCTATGGTAATAATCTCCTGCCAGGCAGGAAATATCACCGATTTTTTCTGTGCTTTCGCCATAAATTGACGTCAGCTGTTTAATTTTATCTTTTAAATTTTTGCAATTGTCTTGAACGAATGGAGAAAAAAGATTGTAAACGGCATTAACATCCTTATCCTCCAATGCTTCTAATAGTTTGTGCACGGTTGAGCTGTAAATTTTTGATTCTTTATCAATATTATTAAAATCACAGCCCACGGCGGTAAACAAAAGAATTGCGCAAATTATAAGAGCCGTTATTTTTTTCAATTTACATCCTCCTTTGCGGTATTGATGGAAGCAATCAAGATGCGGCGTATTGTACCGCATTGATTATAAAGATCCACCGCCATTTCTCGAGAAGCTTGTTTTCTTTCATAATCCTCACCTCTACAAATATTATAGCATATTTAGTGAAATATTGCAACGCAATATGAAATAATCCTTTGGATTATGAAATATTTTGCCATGGCGGCAAAATGTGAAATAAAATAAATCCCTCATACGCCGCAGCGTATTTCATAGCGACAGCTATTTCATAACGCGAAGCGTTATTTCACAAATCCCGCAAGGGATTTATTTCATTGAAAAGAACCCACAC
>JAZRNV010000093.1:0-10297 GCA_045648425.1 Acutalibacteraceae bacterium
AAAAATTTGCTTTTTTAGGCGGTTTATCCCTAACCGCAACTCCCTTTGATGAGCGGTTTTTTAGTGATGGTAGAATCGGATATTTGTTGCGCCGTCTTTTGCGGGCGAGCAAAGCTCGCCCCTACGGTGTTGATTGGAGACTTCTACGTAGGGGCGACCATTGGTCGCCCGTTCGGGTCGTGGTTCGTCAACTGTTATAAATCAACCTGTGCAAATCTGTGTGTTTTGTGAATGGAATTGGTCATGTGGATTTGGTATAATTAAATTAAGGAAACATCGAATACCGTTATGATGCCTACGGCAACCCCGTGATGATTCTCGACGGCAACGGCAACGATGTGCCCACTAACTATTTGTAAACAAAAAGAAGGTGTTTTTTATGAAGCGTATATATGCATTGTTTATCGCACTGTTGCTTCTTCTAACCTCATGTTCATTTAAGGGAGATGTTGCTGTGGTAGATAGCAAAGAGTTTGTAAGAACTCGTATGGAGCAAATTATTGAAGCAATTAACGCAAAAGATGCAAAAACAATAAAAGAAATGTTTTCAGCTAACATTATAAAAGAATCGCCAAAATTAGAAGAAGACATCCAAACTATGTTAAACGCTTTTCAAGGAAAGATTGAAGATTATGATTGGGATGGGTGCCATACAACAAACAGGCGGAAAAGTGGTTTGAAAAAACGCGTGGAATATATTGCTTGGTCTACAATGTCCGCAGGTAACGAACGATATGTTCTGTATATTAAAGATTGCGCAAAAGATACTTTTGATAACAGCACTGGATTGGAGTGTCTTTTTGTTGTAAAAGAAAGCGATGAATACACAAAACTTTCTAAAGCAATAAAGGAAGAAATCACAGGTTTTTATGCTCCTATTTAACAACCTAAACCCAAACCAAAGAGCAAGGCGTTTACCTTGCTCTTTTTGCGTGTTCTGGTCGTCGTGGGCGCCGACCCCTACCCCTAAAATTATTCATTTTTCATTATTCATCCTTCATCATTTATTAAACTTAAAAAGGCCCCCTTGAAGGGGGCTTTTTTATTGCTTTTACAAACTCATTCCGCCGTCCACAACCAGGTCGATGCCCGTGATGTATCTGCCCTCATCACTGCACAGCAGCAGGGTGGCGGCCACCATATCCTCGGCGGCGCCTGCATAGCCCATTGGGATGCCTGCAAGCACCTTTTTGGCATATTCCTCGTCGGCCAATGCGTCGGCATTTCGCGGGGTGGCGATTACGCCGGGGGAGAGATTGTTTACCGTCACGCCGTAGGGAGCAACCTGCTTGGCCAGATTTTTGACTATGCTCATCTGGGCGCATTTGCTTGCGGCATAGATGGCCATATCCTTGTGGGGACGATGCTGCTGAACGCTGCCCACGGTTACAATACGGCCCCATTTGTTTTGGGTCATATAGGGCTCGTACTCCTGAATGGCCTGAAAGGAGGCCTTGAAATTGACCGTCATCTGGGTATCAATTTCCTCGGCGGTGATGGTGCGCCAGCCATTTCTGAACTGAACGGAGGCGTTAAGCACCAAAATATCGGCGTCTCCCGTCTGGCGGTGCATATCCTCGGCGGCACCGGGCTTTGACAAATCGCAAAGGATGGGAATGGCACAGCCGCCATCGGCATTGATGGCGTCGGCCACCTTTTTGCACTTTTCCATAGATGTGGCGCCCGTTATATACACCTTGGCACCGCATTTTGCAAGACCTCTTGCAATGGCCTCGCCAATGCCCTGTGAGGCGCCTGTAACAACGGCAACCTTGCCTGTTAAATCAAACATAATTTTACTCCTTAGCTCCAGATACGGTCGTTGGAAAATTCGGTATTCCACTCATCGGTGGGCTCCCACATACCGGGAATGTTGGGGTTGATATGCTCACGAAGCAGCTCCTCGTTGAGGGATTCTATGCCAAGTCCGGGAGCAGTGGGCACCTTTATAAAGCCGTCTTTTATTAGGGGCTTGGGCAGGCCGTTAACCATATCCTGCCACCAGGGCACGTCAACCGAGTGGAACTCAAGGGCCAGCACGTTGTGCATTGCGGCCGCGGCGTGAAGAGCGGCCATACAGCCGATGGGGCTTTCTGCCATATGAACGGCAACAGCCACTCCGTTTTCGTCGGCTATATCGGCAATCTTTTTTAATTCAAGCATACCACCGCAGGTCAGCACGTCGGGATGAATGACCGAAACGCCCCCTGCCTTAATGAGCTTTTCGAAGCCCTCCTTAAGATAAATATCCTCACCTGTGCAAACGGGGATGGTGGTGCTGTTTTTAAGGCGCACGTACTGGTCGGTGTACATCCAGGGCACCATATCCTCAATCCAGGCCAGGTTGTAGGGCTCCATACGGCGGGCGAAGCGGATGCAATCCTCAACGCAAACGTGGCCGAAGTGGTCGATGGCAAGAGGCACCTCGTAGCCGATGACCTCCCGCACCTCGCGAATGTAGTTTTCAAGATAATCGAGACCCTTTTCGGTCAGATGAATGCCCGTAAAGGGGTGAGCGGTGGTAACGATTTGATAGGATTTTTGGTGCTTCACCATATCGGCAGTGACCGAGCCACCCTGCACGTTGAGAATGTGAGAGGCGTATTTTTTCATATCCTCAATAAAGCCCAGGGGAGCGTTAATGGTGCCCGGCTCGTCAAGCAAAAGGCCGATGCCCAAATCCATTTTAAGGAAGGTGAAGCCCATATCCATACGCTTTTTAAGGGCGAGCCCCATATCGTGGCCCGTGTGCTTGCCCTCAACGTCGGTATCGCAATATACGCGCACCTCATCGCGGAATTTGCCGCCCAAAAGCTGATAGGCAGGCACGCCGTAGGCCTTGCCTGCTAAGTCCCAAAGGGCGATTTCGATGCCCGAAACACCACCGCCTTGACGGGAGGGGCCGCCAAACTGCTTGATTTTGCGAAAGATGCGGTCTACATCGCAGGGATTCTCACCTATGATGCGGCTTTTGAGCATAAGGGCGTAGGTTTTGCTTGATGCGTCGCGCACCTCGCCATAGCCCTCGATGCCCTGGTTGGTCATAATTTTAAGAATGGTGCAGCGCTTGGGCGCACCGTCTATATCTACAAAACGAATGTCGGTTATGCGCAGGTCGCTGGGGTTAGAGCATTTGTTCATAGCTGTTCTCCTTTGCAAAATATTTTGACATATGAAATATGCCGTGTTACAATGCAATAGTAGCATTTATGGTGTAACTATGCAACAAATATGTTATGATATTTGCAAAATATTTTATGATTATAGGAGCAATGGAATGCAAACAAGCGAAGCGCTTATCCCCTCTGCCACGGGGGGAGGATTTTTACTAAAGCTTTTCAACGTGTGGGTTGAGGAGGGGGAACGAAGGTTTCGCGACCATCGGCATATTGAATTTGAGATAGTGCTTATCAAATCGGGTGGGGGCATTTACCGCACCTGCGATAAGGAATATACCATCCGCGCAGGGGATGTTTTTCTTTTTGCCTCAAACGAGGTGCATTGCATTACCGCCATTAACAAGGGCGGCCTTGAGTTGATGAATATTCATTTTGAGCCCCGTTTTATATGGTCATCGGGCAACGACCTTTTCGATGCAGACTATCTTAGAATATTTTATAACCGCAGTGAAAATTTTGAAAACCGTTTGCCCAGAGACAGCGCCGAGACGGCTGAAATTGCACGTCTGCTTATGGAAATGGAGCAGGAGTTTTTGGACAAAAAGCCCGAATATACCCTTATGGTTAAGGTGCTGCTACTGTCTATTCTTGTTAAAATGTCCCGCGGCTTTGACTATGTGGGCGGTGAGGAAAAGGAGAAAGCCAGGCGCCAATCATACATTGCTGTTGAACGCAGTATGGATTATATGATGGAAAGGCTTTCTGAGCCCTTGACCCTTAAAGAGCTTGCCAAGGTGGCCAATATGAGCGAGACCTATTATTCTGCCGTCTTCAGCCGCCTTAACGGAGTGTCACCCTGGGATTATCTGACGGCAAAAAGGGTGGAGCTGGCGACACAGCTTTTGCGCTCGGAAAGGGGCCTTACCATGCTGGAGATTGCTGCCCGATGCGGATTTAACAACACCGCCAATTTTAATCGCGCCTTTAAGAAGCACCAAAATTGCACCCCATCGTCTTATCGCAAGAGCGGTTTGATTATACCTTGATGGCGTTGCTTCGTAGGCAACATAATTGAGTTGCGAAGCAATATATCGAAAAAAGCTACTCGACACTGCACAACCATAGGACGGCAAGCCTAAAACAGTATTTTTGGATTGTTGTATGTTCAAAATGCACAAATTATTAACAAATTGTTAAATAATACACGACAACTTGACATATTTGAATCGTTAGGGTATAGTAAAAATGTGAATAAAACAACACAAAAAGGAGGTGTTACCGATGGTTTGTAATTGTTCGTCATAGGTTTTATGTTTTTAAGGAGGTCTGTTTATGAAAAAAAGAACAATAACAATCATTCTAATAATCTGTTTGTTGTTATTATGCAGCTGCAACGCCTATGATAATACAACCGACAGTTTAAATTCATCAGCTTCAACTGTATTTAACTCCGCTTATGTTGACTTTAATGTTTCCAGTCATCAAAACTCATCAACAGAACCTAAATATGAGGTTGTTCAAGATTCACGTGAATTTAAAGAACAAATGGATTACATAATTTACTACCACACAAAAAAGAAATCCCCAAAAGAGAGCATATCTGTATCTTACTCAGAAAAAGAATTGCTGTCGTTTATTAATCCGTTAAGTCACGACAAAATTACAACCTTAAGCCAACTGAATGAGCGTTATCCGTTAGAGTTTTTGATAAACGTTAACGATGGCATATTCGGTTTCGCTTACAAGTTAAGCGAGGGTGGATATTTGCATGGTGTTGCCATACAAAATCGCGCGCTGTTTGGTGACTCCACGGTAGTTGAAAATATAGCCATAACTAACGAGTCCATAACTGTTGAAAGCTTTGATTCGTTGATCTTAGGCAAGAGTACCATAAAAGATGTTGAAGCAATTGACTCTTCTTTAGCTCGTATGAACAATATCACAACCGCCCATTTGGCTGTGGGTAATTATTACTTTGACAAAGAAAAGTTAGATAAATTTCATTTGCCGTATACATTGCATCCAACTTCAAACGGTATGCTCTGCATAATCTATGAAAGGCCGGATGAAAACGGCGGACAATATATAGTAAAGGAACTACGCAAACTTAGTACGAAAAAACATAACGAGTTCTATTGGTTCCCTTATTCATACGGTACGTATTTCGGGGTTGATTATGAAAAGCTTGATTGCGGTCAACCTATGCCATAATACACTAACAAAAAGCACTTGGTAGCAATGTCTACCAAGTGCTTTTAACTTTATCTTTATCTGATTTTTGAGCCGGGTTCTACGCCGTCAAGGAAGATAACCTTAACGTCATCGCCTGAGTCGGCGGCAAGAATCATACCGCAGCTCTCTACACCGCAAAGGGTGGCGGGCTTAAGGTTGGCAACAACCACAACGGTTTTGCCGATAAGCTCCTCGGGCTTGTAGTAAAGGGCGATGCCCGATGCAACAATACGCTCCTTACCCGAACCGTCATCAAGGGTGAGTTTAAGCAGCTTTTTGGCGCGCTTTACGGGCTCGCAGGCAAGAATTTTTGCCGCGCGCAGCTCAACCTTGGCAAACTCGTCAATAGAAATTTCAGCCAGGGTAGCTACTCCTTCTGCGGCCTCTTTTTTGGCGGCTGCGGCCTTAGCGGCCTCCATCTCGGCGGCCAGCTCTTTAAGCACCTTTTCAGCATCTATACGAGCAAATAGGGGAGTGGCCTCGCCTACGCTGAAGTCGGCGGTTACGCCGAAGGTGAGGGTGCAGTCACTGCAGTTAATCTGGCTCTTGATGCCCTTGCAGCAGCTCGGCACGATGGGCTCGAGAAGCACGGAAAGCAGACGGATGCTTTCAAGCAAATGATACATAACCGATTCAAGACGGGGCTTTTGTGCTTCGTCCTTCGCAAGCACCCAGGGTGCGGTCTCGTCAATATATTTGTTGCAGCGCTTGGCAAAATTCATTACCAGGTCGACGGCGTCGGCGTTGCGATAGGCATCCATAAGGGTGTAGTATTTTTCAACCGTTTCACCTGCGCACTTGATAAGGTCGCGATCAATATCATCCATGGGCTCGACTTTTTTAACACTGCCGCCGAAATATTTGTTGGTCATTGCAACGGTGCGGTTGACCAGGTTGCCAAGGGTGTTGGCAAGGTCGGTGTTGTAGCGGTTTATAAAGCTTTCATAGGTGATGTTGCCATCCTGGGCGAAGGGGATTTCGCACAGCAGATAATAGCGCACGGCATCACTGCCAAAGCGAGCGGCAAGCTCGTCGGCATAAATGACGTTGCCCTTAGACTTGCTCATCTTGTCTTCGCCGAAAAGCACCCAGGGGTGACCAAGCACCTGCTTGGGCAGGGGCTCGCCCAGGGCCAACAGAACAACGGGCCAATAAATAGTGTGGAAGCGAACGATATCCTTACCGATAACGTGCAAATCTGCGGGCCACAGCTTGCTGTAAAGCTCGCTGCTGCCCTCGGGATCGTAGCCGATGCCTGTGATGTAGTTTGAAAGGGCATCAATCCACACATAAATGACGTGGTCGGGGTCAAACTCAACGGGAACACCCCACTTGAAGGAGCTTCTTGAAACGCACAAATCGTTAAGTCCCGGCTTGATGAAATTGTTTATCATCTCGGCCTTGCGTGACTCGGGCAAGAAGAAATCGGGAGTGTTTTCATAATATTCAAGCAGCTTGTCGGCATATTTTGACAGACGCAAGAAGTAGGCCTCTTCATGGGCGTCAACAACCTCTCGGCCGCAGTCGGGGCACTTGCCGTCTTTAAGCTGTGAGGGGGTGAAGAAGGATTCGCAGGGCACGCAATATTTGCCCTCATACTTACCTTTATAGATGTCGCCCTGGTCATAAAGACGCTTAAAGATGTGCTGAACTGACTTTTCGTGATAGTCGTCGGTGGTGCGTATAAATTTATCGTAGGTAACATCTAAGCTGTCCCACACCATTTTGATTTGGCCCGAAACATTATCGACATACTCTTTGGGAGTGATGCCTGCCTCTTTGGCTTGCTGCTCAATCTTCTGGCCGTGCTCATCCGAACCGGTCATAAAATAAACGTCAAAGCCCCGCATACGCTTATAGCGAGCAATCATATCGGCCAAAACAATGTCGTAAGAGTTGCCGATGTGGGGCTTGCGCGAGGTGTAGGCAATAGCTGTTGTGATGTAAAATTTGTTGCTCATAATAGGTCTCCGTTCAAATGTGCCAATGATGCACATTCGCCTGATTTAAGGTGCAGGCGCTACCTTTATTTTGCGCCGCTGATGGTACGGCGCTACTATATTATACCAAATTTTTCAGCAAATTCAAGTGCCGAGGGGCCATTTGTGTCAAAATAAGAGGATCGGCTTTTTGATGTTGACGAAAATGACGAATATTTTTAATTTTTATGGCACATTTACATATTGAAAATATTTGGTGCGAGGATTATAATTTATGTAAGTGTATTAGTGCTTTTTGGAGGAAATGTTATGAAAAGATTATTTGCATCAGCACTGGTTATATTGATGATTTTATTGTGTGCAGGTTGCGGCGAGACCACAACAGATACATCTTCTTTAACCTCGAGCGCCAACCCCTCATCAACCGAGTCACAGATGGTTGTGAGCAATATATATCCTCAAAAAAACGAGTATAAAGAATGGACATATGCCGTCACCGACGTGGCAGAACGGCTGACCTTGGGCAACCGATGCCCCATATCTGAGAGTGCAAAGGGTATAGTTTTTGACCAGGCAGGGGCTAATTTCTCCTTTAAGGCCGACTGCGAGGGCGACGTCAAGCTGGCCATCAAGGGCGGCACAAGCTGGGAGTATCGCTTCCATTACTACACCGTTTACGTTGACGGTGTAAGGCAGGAGCGTTTGGAGTTTGAGTTTAATCCTGTAAGACCCGAGCCCACGGTTATTACTGTTGCAAAGAATTTGCCCCGCGGCATTCACGAAATAAAGGTTGTCAGAGCAAACCCTGCCGAAAAGGGAGAGGAAACGGTAAAAAGCATCATCTTAAAGGGTGTGCTTTGTGAGGACAAGCCCAAAGAGCAGGAGCTGCTTATTGAGTTTTTGGGCGATTCTCTTACCGCAGGACTCGGTAACCTTGATTTTGAAAACGGCAGCTTCGATTCTAAGTATTCCGATTCCACCCAGACCTATGCTTATTTTACTGCTGAGGCATTTGGCGCCGATTTTTCATCCGTTTGTTGCGGCGGTCTGCCCTTTACGGCTGAGTACGGCGGAATGAGCTTGAAGGACAGATATAACCGCGTTAGCTTTAAACGCGATGCAGGTCAGCACGATTTTGCCCGTCCTGCCGATATTGTTGTTATCAATCTGGGCACCAATGATCACGGCCGCCTTAACGGCGGAGAGCTGAACGGTCGCCAGTTTACAGATGCTGCCAAGGATTTGATGCAGTTTGTGCGCAAAAAGAATCCCAACGCCAAGATAGTTTGGGCTTACGGAATGGCTTATGACGGCGCAAAAGACTATCTGTCAACCGCAGTTAAAGAGCTGGGTGGCGACGATGAGGGCTATTACTTTTGCCATATGCCCGGAAATATTGCGGGCGAAAAAGGCCATCCCGTCGTCGAAAGCCATCAAAATGCCGCAAAAACCCTTATTAATTTTATGAAGGATAAGCTGGGACTTAAGGAGGCAAAATAGTTTGAAAACAAATTTTAAAAAGGTGGTTGCAATAATGCTTACAATATCTTTAACGACTTTTTGCGGATGTGGCAGTGGCTCCTCCGATGCATCATCTAAGGGTAATAAGCCCTCGACTTACTCGGAACAGGGCCCCATATCTTCTTTGGAGCAGATGATTATTCCCGAAAACAACGATTATTCAAAAATGACCTTTCAGCTTGCAGAGGTAACAAAATACCTTAAGCTGGACGGTCGATGGGCAACAACCAAAACAAGTGCCGATTTAGGTGCAGTGCCCTGCATCACCTTTGACCATACCGCTCAGCTTTTGGCATTCAATGCCGATTGCGAGGGGGAGGTTACCCTCAAGATGAGCAATTACTGCAGCGAAGGCCAATCGGGTCGAAACGAACGCTATTTTTTGGTTGAGGTTGACGGCAAGCAGACCCGTATGCGGCTGGATGCTGTTGCAGGTGCCGAGTCATACGGCA
Organism: Acutalibacteraceae bacterium; assembly: GCA_045648425.1. Taxonomy (GTDB): domain Bacteria; phylum Bacillota; class Clostridia; order Oscillospirales; family Acutalibacteraceae; genus RGIG2206. The sequence goes on from JAZRNV010000093.1 coordinate 9,265, forward strand.
CGCTTGTTCTTGCCACTAAGCTTAAAAGGGGTGTCCACTCCTTTAAAATTTACCGACAAACCGAGCTCAACTTCGGCTACACCAATCTGGTCTCACTTACTATGAACGGAGTGCTGATCGAGCGCCCTGCCGACAAAGAGCTTTATATTGAATTTTTAGGTGACTCTGTTACTGCAGGTTTCGGCAATCTTACACTCAGAGAGGATGCCGAAAACCCTTCTTATCCCGCCAAATCATCGGGCACCGATACATATGCCTTTAAGACGGCCACTGCTTTGAATGCAGATATATCGGCCGTTGCAAGAAGCGGTCTTGCCTATTCCTATGGGCTTAATATGTCTATAAGCGATTATTGGAACCGCACCTCGTGGGCTCGTGCCGCTTTGGGTGAATACAAGCCCCAGCGACAGCCCGATGTGGTGGTTATCGCTCTTGGTACCAATGACCACAATTATTACAAGCAACACGGAGTTACCGAGGAGCAGCTTTATCAGGTTGCATACGACCTTATAAAGCTTGTGCGCGAAACCCGTCCCGACTCCAAAATCGTATGGTACTATGGCATAATGGGCACCGGCTATGATGACGATGCAGGGCTCAGAGTTAAGGATTATATCGCCCGTGCTATCAAGGATAACGGTGGCGAAAAGGCCAACATCTATCTGTGTATGTCAAGCTTTACGAATTTTGACGGCGGTGGCTGGCATCCCGACCAAAAGGGACACGAGCAAGGTGCAAAAGAGCTGACAGAGTTTATAAAAACCATTCTTTAAGAGGTATGAAAATGATATTCAAAAACATATTGCTTCATAACGTGGCAGAGCTTCAACCTACCGATGATGGGGGATATACAATGCTTCGTGCGCCGTTAACTGTTGAAGAGGTGCTCAGCGAGCCGGGCAGACGAATGAATCGCGGTGCAACAGGTGTTGAGCTCCGTTTTGTCGTAAATTCGGGTAGCGCACGAATTAAAATCAAGAGCAACGATGCTTTCGTTTACCTTGGCAACATTCAGGCAGGTTGGTGGATAAGT
>JAZRNV010000094.1:0-6660 GCA_045648425.1 Acutalibacteraceae bacterium
TCGGCGGCAAGAAATTCTTGGTCAACGATAAGGGTGACAAGATATTTGCCATACTCCAATTCTTCAACGGTATAGGAGTTTTCGGTTGCAGTTTTATTATCTGCGTCAAACATCACTATCTCGCCAAAGGTGTATGATAAGTTCAGTGTATAATCATAAAATTCCACAGTTTTGCCTGCGGTGCGGATGGGTGCAAGGCCCTCGGTCTCTACAATATACTCAAAGGTGTTATCGCCATTGTACTCGGCAATAACGATATCCTCTTTAACACCGGTGTTAATGGCGGTGTAGCGTATATCCACACCTTGGCCGAATACGTCCTCATACTGCACGTAGTCTCCATCGCGGCCTACCATACTGTTATTGCCGTCGGGGGTCATACGGATGCTGAAGCTGTTATCCTCAATCAGCACGCCGGTATTTATAAAAAGCGGAAAATAGGTTTTTACTTCATTGGCGGTGTTTTCGTAAGAATACCAATCGACCAAGCTTTCGGCCAAAAGGGTGGGCTTAATACTGCTGTCGATAAAGCGGATATATCCCTCGTCATCCACGTATTTTATGGGAGTATCATAGGAATAAAGAGTCTTTGTGCCGTCGGGGTCAATGGTGGTGAGCAAATTTAACTGCTCGGCATCGGTGGTATCCAGCTTAGCCCTTGACCAGCCCTCGTTAAGGTGGGCCTTTATCCCATCGGGCAGGTTAGCCATAGTGTAATAGGCCAATTTGTCGATGGCCTGCTGAAGGTCATCCGGCGACAAGGCGGATGCCGAGGCCTGCAAACAGACGAACATCATCACCAGGCACAGCAAAACAGATAAAAGGCGTACAGATAACTTTTTCTTCATTATAACACATCCTTTTCAGTTTGTAACTATATTTTAGCACTTTTGTGAACAAAAGTCGAGTTTTTTATATAACTTTTGTCACGATGGGTTGGAAATTAACCGCCGAGGTGGTCTCGGCGGTATGTTTTAGATTGATGTGTTTTTATTTTTCCGCAATCCGTCGGGCGGCTTGGGCCAGAGATATGCTTTGACGCTCAAACTCATCGGTAGGCAAGCTTTCCTTTGGAACGATTTCCAACGACAGCACGCCGTCGAAGCTGATTTCTTTTAAAGCGGCGGTAAAATCCTGCCAATCTGTCACTCCCTCAAAGGGTGGCAAATGCTCATCCCTTGCCCCACCGTTATCGTGGACGTGCAACACCTTTATTTCGCTTGCCAGCCGTCTTACCGACTCCCCTGCCGACAGATCGCCCACCATTGTCACGTGACCCGTATCAAGGCAAATCTTGAAATTATCGTCATTTATTTCCCGTGTAAGCTTTAGTATCTGCGACGGGGTGGCAAGGGAAAAATCGGGAAAGGGCGTATTTTCAACACATATAGTAACACCGCAGCTTTTGGCGGTTTTTAAAAGCTCTTTCATAAACTTGAGGTTTATACGCCAAGTATCCTCTTGACGGCCGATTTTTACATCCTCAATACCAAAGGGCATTACGGGGTGTATGACCCAATACCTACAACCGAGCATCTGCGTGGCGCGGATGGATTTTTTCATCTTTTCAAATCTTTCGGGGAGTTCTGACTCGCCATCCCTTACGGGCCAGCGCCAGGGCCCGTGGGTCTGGTGAATTATAATCCCTGCCTTTTGAGCAAGTTCCTTTTCCTTTTTAAAATATGCCTCAAAATCCTGCTCGCTTAAGGAGTAAAGCTCGTTTTCGGTGTTGCATATATCAAAATCAACACAGTCAAAACCAAATGATTTTATCTTTTCGTATTTTTCGCCTTCAAATCTGTCGAAGCCGCCCTTACGCATCTTTACCGATATGCCGATCTTCACGCCATCACTTCCTTTATGTGATTAATATAGCATAAAACTGACATTATGTCAAAAAAAGCGGGAGGGTTGTCACCCTCCCACGTAAATTAAATTGCGTATTTTTCAAGATAGCCCCGATAGCTGTCTTTAAACAGGTCACTGTCACGTCGGACAGCATTTAGGGATTGGTGAATGTTCATATTGTTATGTGCAATATCAATTACACATCCTGCAATGTTCGAGCAGTGGTCAGAGGTGCGTTCAAGTCCCGTAAGCAAATCAGACAGAATAAACCCTGCATCAATAGTACACAGCCCCTGCTGCAAACGAACGATATGATTGGTGCGGATTTTTTCTTTAAGCAAGTCGATTACCTGCTCCAACGGTTCAACCTGCATTGCAGCTTCCAAATCGTCATTTACAAAAGCGGCAAGTGACAACTGTAAAATTTCCTTAACAGCAGCGTAAAGCACGTCAAGCTCTTTGACGGCATCGTCGGTAAAGACAATCTTTTTATCCCGCAGCTCCTCTGCCGATTCAACGAGATTTACACCGTGGTCTGAGATGCGTTCAAAGTCGCTGATAAGCTTGAGCAGTTTTGTTGCCTCGGCGCTGTCGTGGTCGCCCGTCTGCAAGCTGCTGAGGCGCACAAGATAGGTGCCCAAAATATCTTCATATCGGTCAGTCTTATCCTCTGCCTCACGCACTGACTCCGCCAACTCGGGTGTGTACTCCTTGAGGGCGGCAATACCGTCAAGAAGTGCAGTAACCGATACATTTGCCATATCAACAGTTACCTTACGGCAACGGTCAAGGGCGATGGGCGGTGTTGCAAGCAAACGCTCGTCAAGCTCGGTAGCAATTTCGGGAACATTGCCGTCGGGAACCAATTTGTTAACCATCTTTTCAAGCAAGCCCGCCATAGGAAGAAGCAACAATGTGCACAGCACGTTAAAGGCGGAGTGGCACACAAATATAGTAAAGCCCGATGCCGTGTCACCAAGTATGGCAGGTGCAAAAATAACCTTAATCAGCAGAAATACGGTAAGCCAAACGGCAGTACCGATGATGTTAAAAAGCAAATGAACGCCTGCTGCTCGCTTTGCGTTTTTGTTAGCACCAACCGACGAGATAAGAGCGGTAACGCAGGTGCCGATGTTTTGGCCCATAATAATGGGGATGGCGGCAGCGTTGGTAATACCGCCTGTTGCAGACAGGGCCTGCAAAATACCAACCGAGGCAGAGCTTGACTGAATAATGGCGGTAAGCACTGCACCTGCAACTACACCCAAAATGGGATTTTCAAACCAGGTCAAAATGCGAGTGAACTCGGGCACGTCTTTAAGCCCTGCCACCGCATCAGACATAGCCGACATACCAAACATCAAGGTAGCAAAGCCCAGAAGGATAACGCCCGTATCTTTGGCCTTACTGGTTTTGCAGAACATATAGTAATAAACGCCTACAAGTGCCAAAACGGGGGTAAAAGAATCGGGCTTTGCAAGCTGAAGCCATATATTGTCCCCTTCGATGCCGTTTAAACTGAGTATAAGAGCTGTAATGGTGGTGCCCACATTGGCACCCATAATCACGTTTATGGCTTGCCGCAAATTCATAACGCCGGAGTTAACGAAGCCCACCACCATAACCGTGGTTGCAGATGAGCTTTGAATAACAGCGGTGACTCCTGCGCCGGTTAAAAAGCCGGCATACCATTTGCCGGTAAGACGACCAAGCAAAGCGCGCAATCCGCTTCCTGCTCGACGTTCGAGGGCCTGACCCATCATATTCATACCGAACAGGAACAAACAAAGTCCGCCCACCAATGACAAGGCGTTAAAAATCGTCATGGTCAATTTCCTCTCTTTTGTTTTCTTTTCTTCTGTTTATATCAATTTTCATTTTAGCATATACACTTGTATTTGTATATATTTTTTCTCACTTTTTAAAAACATTCGGTTTTTTTAATATTTTCTATAAAAAAATCTAAAAAAAACAAACATAAACATCAGTAGTATCGGTTGACCGAAGCCGTTTATTGTGCTACATTATAAAAAAGAACCGGGAGGGATGACAATGAGCAATAAACTTCAGTGGCATATGATGCCCATGATTACAAAGGAAATGAAGCAGGCGGGCTATTTCGGCGGCGAGGGCGGCCAATGGGAGCTGTGTGTCACCTGCGATAAAGAGGATGGAAATCTGCTCTTTACGGGCACCGACGTAGGCGGTATGTTCCGCTCGGTTGACGGCGGCCGTATGTGGGCGGCTTGCAACATCGGTCTTGACAGCAGGGGTGCTTGCTTTATTTGCATAGACCCGAAAAACAAAAAGCATCTGATTGCCGTGGGCTGCAACTCGGGCTCCAACGAATTCAACGGCATTTATCTCTCTTTTGATATGGGTGACACTTGGGAGCACACCTTCGGCGGTTATTTTGCAAGCTACCGCGATTTTCGTGATCAAGTGGCTATTGACCCTTCAAGCTATGACGAAAAATTAGGATATTGCACCACCGTTTATTGGTCGCGGGTTTGCCACACCGATTTCAAAACCGCTTGGGGTGAGCATCGCCCTTGCGACGCTCTTTTCAAATCAACCGACGGCGGCAAAACCTGGGCACTCATTAAGGAGGGGCTTGGCGACGCCATTCTTAAAGTGCACCCCACAAGCGGTCGACTGTATGCTGCTCACGCAACAGGTCTTCACATCAGTGACGACGGTGGCAGCTCCTTCAAGCTCACCTTCAACGAATGGTTAGGGGGGCTTGACGTGGTGGACTGTCTGCCCGACAGCGTTTTTATCAACACCGTCAACGGTGCATACCGCTCTGACAACTGCGGTGAAAGCTTTGAGTTTTTGGGTGGTGACGGTTTCCCCGTTGGGGAAGAAAACCACGCCGCCTGGCTGAAGGTCAGCCCTGCCGACCCCAATTATATGGCTGTGTGCAAAATGTCAAATGACTATGCAAGAGCCGGTTTTGTATCTCATGACGGCGGCAAAAGCTGGGTAGAGCTGAAAAAGCAGAGCAAGCTCAACTTTATACCCGACAACAACCGTCAACTGGTTTTTGCCTGGCACCCCACCGACAGAAACATCTTGTGGACCCTCGGCGGCGATTTCACCTGCCGCAGCACCGACGGAGGTTTGACTGCCGACTGGTGTCACAACGGTAACCTGGGCATTCTGGCAGGAGGCAAAATCCATTTTAACCTATTTGACCCCGACTTGTTCTATTACGCATCTCAGGATTATGACGGCTGTGTTACAACCGACGGCGGAAAGACCTGGCGCTACATCAATATGTACGGTGAGGATTGGGGCGGCTTCTGTTATGGCGGCTATGCCATTGACAAAGACACCTACATTTGCGGCAGACGCTCAAGCTGGACAGGGCCCTCTGAGCTGTACGTCACCCACGACGGCGGCAAAACGGTGGTTCACACCGGACTCATATATAACGGGCTTGCCACTGCATACGGAGACCCTGCCAATGAGTCAGTGGCCTTTGCAGGCCCCTACCGCACCGCCGACAAGGGCTATAACTGGGAAAAGGTGGAAGGTTGCAACGGTGTGTTTGACCATAACCCTGCAACCAAAGAATTGGTAGGCCTTTACGAAAACAAGGTTGTAATCTCATCCGACAGCGGTATCACCTGGCAGACGGTGGCAGAATGCGGCAGCACGCTGTGCGATGTATGTGTTGACCACACAAGAAGCGTTTACTACGCTGTGGGCGGCAATCATCTCTACAAAATTGAGAAGGGAAAGGCAATCGACATCACCCACAATATGCCCGTTAATCAGCTGGGACGCAGAGAGCCCCACGGGCTTGCCATTGACAAGCGCCATCCCCATGTTATATATGTAACGGGTGGCGGCAACGAATATATGAACGACAGCTGCACCATGCGCTCCACCGACGGAGGCCAAAGCTTTGAGGTGCTGACCAGAAACAAACGCAACAGCATAATAACCGAGGGCTACGGCCTGGGCTGGGAGGCGGATGCCATCGCCTGCCGACCCGATAACGGTGTGCTTTATGTAGCAGGCGCCTGCTTCGGCTTTGCAACCGTTGACCCCTATGAAGAATAACAAAAAAAGAGGATTGAGAAGCATCTCAATCCTCTTTTTTTACAGCATAATAATATTGCTCCAGCCACGTTTTCCGTCAGCATCCACGACCTCAACGCGAATCCATTTTTCAAATTCGTTGGGGTGATATTCACCGTAAGTAATTCCATCCCCCCGTTGGTTTCGCTCAATAGTCCAGGCGGTTTGAGAGTAGAAGGAGATAAGGCTGGCAGGGGAGCATTTCACCTCAATCACTCCATCCTCCCGCCGCGCAATATGCACCTCGGGGCCTTGGGTGGCATAAAATTCGCCTCTCTCAATTTTGTTAAGTATATCAGCATCGGTAGTTTTGCCGTCGGTAACATCAAGCATTATATACGACACACATTGGTCACCGTCATAATAATGGGCATCGTCGGTAGCCAGCAGAGGAAAGATTACGCCTTGGTTGGCCGCAAGGTCAACTATGGCGCTTGAGTCGGGACGATTGCTTGCGTGCAATCCCGATACGGTGTTGTAAATTTCAGTTGCAAACACCTTGTGCTGCAGCTCTTTAAAATGTTCAACACTATTGAGAGACCAAGCAGGATGAGCTAAAACCACCTTGCCCCCTGCCTTTTCAACGGCATCTACAACAGCCGCAGGGTCGGTTATGCTTTTATCATATAAATCGGGAGCTTCCTTTGCACCTAAAGCCACAAGGTGAAAAACACCCCTTGCAGCCGTATCCTGACCGCATATATTATACTCGCAGCCCGATAT
>JAZRNV010000095.1:0-6380 GCA_045648425.1 Acutalibacteraceae bacterium
TCTGCAGGATATTCCGGAGTAAGCTCCTTGCTTTTTTCAATAATGGCAGCTGTGTCAAAGGTGTTGTATATTCTGAGCATTTTGCTTTGGTCAATATGAGCTTTTTCTTTAAACTCATTCATACAGGCATCCGACACAAAAACCACTCGGTCAAAAGAGTTGCAAACGTGGGAAAACCATTCTTCTCCCCCTTGCTTGACAGCACGGGAGTAGTCGGTATGCACCCACGCAACCTTTCGTGGCGCATCAATATGACGGGCAAACTCGGCGGCATCCTTTTCCTGAAAAGAGATAACGCAATCATACTTGCCGCCGTATTTTTTGGCCGCTTTGCGATAGCCGAGCTCATACCTCGAGCTTTTGCTGAGCTTTGCTTTAACGTCAAAGCATACTCCTCTTAAAAAGGCGCCGATACGACCCGATTTAAAAAGAGCACCCAGCGACTCTCTGCCTGCCAACAAAAGCTTATCCTGCGGCAAAACGCGGGCAAGCTCTTTAAACTGCCCAATCATAGGGCCTCGGTGGAGCAAAAACATCACGTCAATATCATATCTGCTTTTATCCATATTAGACAGCAGATTGATCAGAGATGTTCGCGTGCCGCCTATTTGAGCGGTTGGCAATACAAAAAGTATGCGCTTAACCCTGTTTTGCATCTGACACCTCGTCAATTTCGGTCATATATTTTTCCACAACTATTCTGCGGTCAAACTCTCGCTCGATTTTTGCGCGGCCTGCAAGTCCCATATCCCTGCGGGTCTGCCAATCAAGAGAAATAAATCGCTCAAGCTTGGCGGTAAGATCAGCCCCATCTCGCTGTTTAACGATAAAGCCGTTCACCCCGTCCTCAACAATTTCACGGCAACCGCTGCGGTCGGTGGTAATGATGGGGCGGGCGATGGCTCCGCTTTCAAGCAAAACGTTGCTCATCCCCTCGGGATAGTAGGTGGGATGAACGGTGCAGCAGCAACGGGTTATAAATTCACCCACACTGTTGCTGTGGCCGTGATAGCAGATGCCCTGGGTTTTAACCGCCTCTTCAAGATACTGCTCATAGTCGGCATCGCAGCCGCCCACAATATGAAAAAGAGCTGTGGGATATTTTTTCAAAATCTCTTTTGCGGCAGTGACATACTCCTCAATGCCCTTTTCTTTAAGAATTCTGCCGACAAAGCAAAACTGCAAATCCTCAGGATAATCCATGGGGATATACTTGCTGATGTTAACCCCGGAGCCGGGAAGCAGCACCCTTTTGCGGCAAGGAATTTTTTTATCTTCAAAAAACTGCATATTTTCGGAGTTTTGAAAAAACACGCAATCGGCATGCTTAACCGACATACGGTAAAGCATAACCGTCAGCTTTTGCATCGGGCCTGGATATTCCACCGCCGTGCCCAAGCCGGTAATGTTAACAAGGAAGGGCACCTTTCGGCGATGGCAAACAAGCCCTGCATAAACGTTTGGCTTAATGTTGAAGGTAAGCACCAGGTCGGGCTTTTCGGCCTTGATAACCTTGTTGTAAAAGCCCATCAGCTTGAGATCGTTGAGGGGATTTTTGCTGTGTCTGCCCACAGCCGCGTCAACGATTTTTACGCCCAGCTGCTCAAGCTTTTCGGCGTGGTCGACCTTCTCGCAAACGGCAACAACCGTGTGCCCCTTTTGCATAATGGCCTGGATAGTCTCAAGCCGCAGATTATATACATATGTGGAATCGTTTGCTATAAGAGCAACCTTCATCTTTACTTAGCTCCCTTGTGAGAAAAGACAACCGCCACAGTTCCAAATATCAGCTTGACATCAAGCCAAAGCGACCGCTTTTCGATATATTCAATGTCGTAAACAATTTTTTCTTCGGGTTTGAGGTCGTAGCCGCCGCTGATTTGCGCCAGGCCTGTAAGTCCGGGCATAACCTTAAGCCGCTCATCGAAGCCGTCAATATACTCGGCAAACTTTTCATAAAAAACAGGGCGCTCGGGACGTGGCCCCACAATGCTCATATCACCCTTAAGAATGTTCAACAGCTGGGGCAGCTCGTCCAGTCGGGTAAGGCGCATAAAGCGGCCGAACTTGGTTACGCGGGGGTCGTCATCTACTGCCCACTGAGCGCCGTCCGCCTCAGCATCAATACGCATTGAACGATATTTGTAAAGGGTGAAGGTCTTGCCGTTGAGACCCACTCTCTCTTGCTTGTAAAGGGCAGGGCCTTCAGAGGTGCACCGCACAACCACTGCCACAACAATCATAGGCAACCATATCACCAGCAAAGCCAACAAAGAAAAAACTATGTCAATCGTTCTTTTAAAAAAGCTGTAAACCGGCTTTGGCTTAACTTCCCCTAATTTTTTTACTATGTATTTTACACTGCCATCATTTTGTTGCTCCGCAATAACTGTTTGCGTTGTCAGCATTACAAATAATCTCCTTCCGCAGCTTTTTGTTTTAGTCAAGACACAATAAAGCTCACCGACAAAGGTGCTTTTTTCGAAAAAAACTACAAACTTTTGTCAATGATGATAAAAAACATTTTGGAATTTATTAACAAATTGGATTAAATAGCTGCTTTTAGCCATATAAACCCGAATTATTATATCATTTTTTGAAAATAAAATCAAGCATTATCATCCCGACACACAAGGATATTTATAGCTTTTTTGGAACATTTTTTGTCTTTTTTTCAAGGTTGTGAATTATTTCATCAAAACGCGCTTTTCAAACAATAAATAAAAAGCTCCCGACCGAAGCTTTAGGGAGTTGTGATTAGGTACGAAATCGGTTTTGGAACCTAATTTTGCCTCATCGTTTCGCCTTTGCCTTTGTAATACACAAAGTATTACTGCAGGCTTCAGGCATTACGAATGAAACAAAATTATTTGTTACAAAACTGCAAGCACCTAAAACAGATGAATTTTTGATAGAACAAAAGGCAAAACACCGCAGTAACGCTGTCGCGTACTGCGGTGTTTTAACGCATTGGTCTGCAAAAAGTCGCTGTTTTAGGCGAATTATCCCTAACCACAGCTCCCTTTAGGGAGCTTTTTATCTCATTTTTTCATATTTCAGCCGTGTTGCCAATCCCCCGCGGATGTGCCGTTGTGCTTTATTGGTATCAAGCACCTTTTTTGCACGTCGGTATAAAATGGGGTCTATTCTTTTAAGACGCTGGGCCACATCCTTGTGCACGGTGGATTTGGATATTTTAAAAACCTTTGCAGCAGCGCGAACGGTTGCGCCCGTTTCAATTATGTATTCCGCAAGCAGAACCGCCCTATCCTGCACATCGTCACGCATAAAATCAACTCCTAACAGGGTTAGTTAATTGTATGCGAAGGCCCGGTGCAATATGTCGGTAATTTTAAAAGGCGCTCCGAACGGCTACTTCTCATAAGGATGTTAAAACCCCGACAGATATTTAAGTCTGTCGGGGTTATTTTATTCTGTTCGATAAATTGGGATTTAGCTAATTGTTTTCGAGCGGCATTGTAGGGGCGGCAATCTGCCGCCCACGGGCGACTAATAGTCGCCCCTACGTATTCTTTTGGAATCTATTCGTCAAATTCTTATTTATCGAACTGATTCAAAAGAACCAGCATCGTATTTGTGAGCACAAATGCTTTATTGGGCTATGCCCAAACCCATATTATGATAACATATTGAATGGTATTATTCAAGTTTTATTCCGACTTCGTCGGAGTGATATTATTGCAAAGCAATAGTGTTATTGAAGCCTATCGGCTTCAGTGTTATTTTATTCGCCCTAAACTGCCGAAGGCAATATAACTATGCGAAGCATAATATCACTGCGGAGCAATATCACTCGCTGAATGTAATTCGGCGAATAAAACTGCGAGACTTCCTTATCAGAAGTCTCGCAACGGAGCGCCTTTTACTTTGGTTTTAAACCATAAGGTTCATCAAATAATCTTGTAAAAGCACAAGAACTTCCTGGGGAACACCTGCTTCATAGAGGTTTTCAAAGAGCTTGTTCATATCAAGCGTAGCAGCCCATTCTTCAGTATAGTCTGAAGGATAAACATCTTCTTCGTCGGGCATTTCCACAGAGGATACATCAATATCATTAACGGTCATTTCAACGCTAACTATATCTTTATCTTTGTTTTGCACTGCTGCAATAATTCTCGTGCTGCTATCGTTGCAGTCAAAGGTGATGCTCAATGTGGGGGAAAGCAGAGAAACTATACTTTCGGCTTTGGAAGGCAGATCCATCGCTTCATAAGCATCCTCGGTAAGACTCAGCTTAACTGTGCCCTGAGGAGTTCCCTTTTTGAAGTTTTTCACATCAAAATCCACCAACTCAACAGTGAACATGGAAGTGCTCTCTATTTCAACGTCAAAGGTGCCGTTTATTTTGTCGTCCGACTTGGTGCAAATGCCTGATATAACAACATTTTCAACTTCGGCATAAAGAGCAAGCTTATCCTTTTTGGAGGCCACCTTGTAGGTAAGAATCTCCTCGCCCTCAACCTCAACAACGCGGCCGACAATCATATGAGCGCTGTTTACATAGTTGGTAAGAGTGACAATATCCTCGCCGTCCTCGTCACCCTCGTACTCCCAATCGGAAAGGTCATCAATGGCTTCATCGATTCCATCCAAAAACTCTTCGTATGCTTCTTCGGGCTCGTCATTTACAAGGCCTTTATCCACAAGATATTGAGCCATACCGTCAATATATTCCTTGATCTTTTCGTCCTTTTTAAGCTCGGTGAGCACATTTTCGGCAATGCGCTTAAGGGCTTCTTCATCAAGGTGCAGGGTGAGCACGGTTACCTTTTCATTCATGCCCTCAACAGTAATGGTCTTGGTGGATTTTTCTACATCCTCAATACTTTCAATGGAAATCTTGACATATTTTTTAAGCAACTCTTTAAGCTCTGCATCGGTGGGCATAAGCTTCTCAAACTCGGGGTCATTATAAATCTGCTGTTCGTCTAATCCACCCATATCAAGCTTAATATATTTGTCGGTCAAAGACTTGACGGTAATGTATCCATCGCCGTCGTTAGCGTTGATAAGTGCAATAATGCCCAATATTTCTTTGTCGGAAAGATTCAAAGAAACGTCGGCCTTGGTGTTGCCGTCTTTTCTTTCTGTGCGCATTTTAATTGATGCGTTTTTAATCCAGCTGAGGTCGAGGTCGGCATTTTCTTCAATAAGAACATAGGCCTCATCAGAAAGATTAATTTTATACTCCATCTCTTTACCTGCGGCGCCTATATACTCATCGGTAGCCACACCGTAAAGCTGAGAAACGTCATCGGAATATCCTTCAAGTGCCTTGTTTTCAACATATTTAAAGTAATCGTCATTGCTGCCGAAGGTTTTTATAACAAACCCTTCAAGCTGACCGTAAAAAACAACGGCTAAAACTGCAACAACCGCCACCAAACCGCCTGCTATTGCTAAAATAAGCGGCAGCTTTTTGCCTTTTTTCTTAGCGACCGGCGTCGCGTTTTCATTCTCTGCTGCCGGAGAAGCGGGAGCAACGGGCTCTGCCACAGGAGCAACGGGCTCTACGTTCTGCTCAACAATCGGCTCTTGAGCAGGAGCTGAATTCAAAACTTCACCGCAGTTGCTGCAAAAAGTCGCGTCATCCGATAGCTGTGTTCCGCATTTTGGACAAAACATTCTGTTTACCTTTCGGCATAAGTGCCGCCTTTCTTTTTGGTAATATTATTGTAACATAAAAGCATAACTTTATCAATATGTTTTTAAGAACAACCATAGAAGCGCCTTTCATAACAGCATGCAGCAGGGGGGTATACACGGCTATGCCGTTCTTCTTTTGTCATTTCTTTTCGCAGTTGTTTTGCAAAAGGTACTAACTGCTTATTATGTTTCGACTGCATTACAATCCCTCCGTCACGGCTTCGCCGTCCCACCTCCCTTTGCACAAGGGAGGCTTTGGTGCGCAGATATACTGTCAGACAAATTGGAGTTTGGCTAATTGTTTTCGAGCGGCATTGTAGGGGCGGCAATCTGCCGCCCACGGGCGACTAATAGTCGCCCCTACGTATTCTATCGAAAACTGTCAGACAAATTCTTATTTATCGATTAGATTATACCACAAAGTCTAACTAAAATCAAAGCGAAGCCTTGTATATCATCAATTCCGTAGGAATTGGATATCATCAACACGCAGTGTTGTATCTCATCAAGCCGCGGTTTATACAGCCTTCGGCTGATGATATGCGCCTACGGCGATGATATACACGCTAAAGCGTGATGATATGCCAAGCCTGCGGCTTGGATAAAAAAAGAAGTAACTTTTGGTAGACAAAAGTTACTTCTTTTTTGGCGCGCCAGAAGGGATTCGAACCCCTGACCTTTTGGTCCGTAGCCAAACACTCTATCCGGCTGAG
>JAZRNV010000096.1:0-1038 GCA_045648425.1 Acutalibacteraceae bacterium
ATTTCGCCCAGGCTCGGCCCCGCGACCGCTGTCATTTGCTCGGTCGTTGTCACGATGACATAATTGTCGGCCGTATTGACGAGGGTCTCAATGACTTGATTCCCGTCGGGTTTCTTGATGATCGCGTCGACTGTCTCGTCACCGTCGAGGGTGTAAACCTGGGACCCCTCAAAAAGGTTAGCCCTAAACTCGCGGCCCTTGTCGAATTGTGTCGCGTGAGCCCCGGGCCACGCCTTGCCAGGTATTAGATTGAGGTTGATAATTTCCATTTATTAGCCCTCCAATTTGTTTATTTTATCGGTTAGCTCTTTAATCTGTGCCTTGAGGTCCTTGATCTCGGCGTCGTGTCTCTTTGCGATCGCCTGGAGATAGGGGATTATTTGAATATAGTCAAGGCTTGCGGGTGTCGTGTCTGTCTCGGGTTTGACGAGGCCAGGCAAAACGAGCGCCACATCCTCGGCGATAAAACCGCGCTTGTCGGTGCCGAGCGCCTTGTTTTTATAATCAAACTTGACCGCCTCAAGTTCGAGAATCTTGTCGGCGTCATCAAGCGGCTCGATGTTTTCCTTTACCTTGCGGCTCGATGTCTGATAGAGCGTGACACAAACAAGGTCCCCCGATTGTGCAAAACCGTAAACCGTCGAGTTACCGAGGGAATCGCGGAGCACTAAAACACCGTCACCCGCGGGCGCCGCGTTTAGTTCACAAACCGAGCCGCCGTTATTGTTGTTAATATATACCGCGCCACCGTAGGCATTAGTTATAAGCTCGCCAACGACCTTGTTTGACGAGTTGCGAATCCCCAGGCCGCCGCCGTAACCGTCGCCCGTCTGACCCGCCTCGACTATTGCGTTACCGTTTGACTTGCATAGATTGAGCACACCCGCGCCGTTTGCATCGTTGGCCCAAATCTTTACAAGGTCGGCCGTTGAACTTGCGGACCTCATATATAGCCAAGTATTGCCCGCTCCGTCAATATGGAAAAATGCCTTTTCCTGGGATAGGGCATTTATAAGCGAAAACCGCATTTTTGACTTA
>JAZRNV010000097.1:0-14993 GCA_045648425.1 Acutalibacteraceae bacterium
ACGCGGTTGATACCCTCAACCTCGTGAGTGATGCGGTCGGTAATCTTGTGCAGCACAGCGTAAGGAATCTCCTCAATGGTTGCGCTCATAGCATCGGTAGTGTTAACGGCGCGGATGATTGCAGGCCAGCCCTCATAGCGCTTATCGTCTCTTACACCAACGCTCTTGAAATCGGGCACGGCAATAAAATACTGCCAAACCTTTTCTGCAAGACCGCAGTTGTCAAACTCTTCGCGGAGGATGGCGTCTGCCTCTCTTAAAGCGTGCAGACGGTCACGGGTAATGGCGCCAAGGCATCTTACGCCCAGACCGGGGCCGGGGAAGGGCTGACGGTAAACCATAGCGTGAGGAAGGCCAAGGGCCTCGCCAACAACGCGAACTTCATCTTTATAAAGCAGCTTAACGGGCTCAACAAGCTCCATCTTCATATCTTCGGGCAGGCCGCCAACGTTGTGGTGTGCCTTAACGCCGTCACTCTCAAGAATGTCGGGATAGATGGTGCCCTGTGCCAAAAAGTCAACGTCAGAGAGCTTTCTTGCCTCTTCCTCAAAGACCTTGATAAACTCGCCGCCGATAATCTTGCGCTTTTTCTCGGGCTCTGCCTCGCCTGCAAGAAGATCGAGGAAGCGATCGGTAGCATCAATATAAACCAGGTTGGCATCCAGCGCTTTGCCGAAAACCTCAATAACCTGCTCACTTTCGCCCTTGCGCATAAGGCCGTGGTTAACGTGAACACAAACGAGCTGCTTGCCGATAGCTTTTATAAGCAGCGCAGCAACAACCGAGCTGTCAACGCCGCCCGAAAGAGCAAGCAACACCTTTTTGTCGCCAACCTGTGCGCGAACCTCTGCTACCTGCTCGGCAATAAAGGCATCGGCCAATTCTTTTGTAGTAATACGTGCCATAGACTCGGGTCTGACATTTGATTGCATAATTTCAGTCCCCCAATCAGTTGGTATAGTTGTCAAAGTAGCCCTGAACCAAAACCACGGGGGTGCCCTTGTCACCTGAGCCGCTGGTAAGGTCGCACAGTGAACCGATAAGGTCGGTCAACTGACGGGGAGTGGTGCCCTGGGATGCCATTGTACCGAAAAGGTCGCCCTCTTTTTCGCGGATTTTCTTTGAAATTGCCTCTTTAAGCTCTTCGCCCGACAAATCTTTGTAGTCGTTGTCGGCAAGATACTTAAGCTTGAGCTCGTTGGGGGTGCCATGAAGGCCGTCGGTAAAGGCAGGAGAAACAACGGGGTCAGCAAGCTCCCAAATTTTGCCTACGGGGTCTTTAAAGGCGCCGTCGCCGTAAACCATAACCTCAACGTGCTTGCCGGTGGCTTCAAGAACGCGCTTTTGAACGTCAAGCACCAAATCTTGACACTCGTTGGGGAAAAGCTTGATAACGTCTTCGGTTGATTTGTTGGAGCCCAACAGGCCGTATTTTGAGTTGTAGCCGCTGCCGTTAACGGGAGCGTTAAGAATTTCATCAAGACCCAGCACAACCTTTGCGCCTGCCTCTTTGAGAACGCGCTTGGTGCGGTGACGGGTGTGAATATCGCAAGCGATAATGCAATCGGTATAGTCAAGAATTGCACGGGGGTTGTTGGCAAAAATAATCTCTACCTCTGCACCGCAGCCCTCAACCAGCTCGGTATAATACTGCACGTAATCCATACCGGTAAAGATGTGCTTGTAATAACCGAAGTGCTTGCGGTACTGCTCAACGTTAAGTACATCAGAGAAGGGGTTAACGCCTGCTTGCTCAACCATATCAAGAGTGATGAGCTCGTTGCCAACCTCGTCTGAAGGATAGCTGAGCATAATAACAACCTTTTTGCAGCCCTTGGCAATGCCTCTCAGGCAGATAGAAAAGCGGTTGCGTGACAAAATGGGGAAAATTACGCCCACGGTCTCGCCGCCAAGCTTGGCCTTAACATCGGTTGCAACATCCTCAATGCTGGCATAGTTGCCTTGTGCGCGGGCCACAATAGACTCGGTCATGGCAATAACATCTCTGTCGCGCAGCTCAAAGCCCTCTATCTCAGCGGCCTCGATGACACTGTTGGCGACTATTTCGGCAAGATTGTCACCCTCGCGGATGATGGGGCAACGAATACCCCTTGAAATTGTGCCGACTCTGCGTTCTTTTGACATAATAAACACTGTCCTTCCTGTTTTTCGAGCGGTTAAAAATGTGTAGAAAGAGCCGCTCTCCCTTTGAAAATATTACGGATATATTTTACTATATTTTGTGTGCATTTTCAAGAAAAATATATTGGCATTTTTAAATTTTTTTAATTTTTACATAGCCGCCCGTCGGTGACGACCTTTGCTTGTTTGTTTTGACTAAAAGGAAAAAAGCTTTTCAGTACTGTTTTGCCAAACAAAAAATCCCGCATCTCGTAAGAAATGCAGGATTTTAACGCTTATCAGATAGCTGTCTTATATATTCCTCTGCAGCCGCCGCCTGCGAAAAGCTGACGGGTTGCGGGGTTGATGCACAGGTGTGTAACCTGTCTGCCGCCGTCATCACCGTAATAAACATTATTGCGGGTAGAGGTGAGGTTGGTGTAGGTGTTGCCGCCGTTGGTGATTTTAAGCACACCGTATTCGTTGGCATAAACCTGACGGGCGATGCCTACGTAAACTGCATCGGAATTTTGGGGATCAACCTCAATTTGACGGCCTTGAGCCCAACCTGAGTCGCCAAAGCTGTCCTTGATATTGCTTATTGTCATCATAGCAGTGTATGCGCCGGTAGAGCAGTCGAACTGACCAACAACGGTGCCTGCCTTGTTGATGGTGAGCAAGCGGTTGCCCAACTTGTCATAGCACATATCGGATATACCGTCGGAATATGAGCTGTTAAGCACGGTCCAGCTGACACCCTTGTTAATAGAAACAACGGGCCTTCTGTCGGCGTTTATACCGTAAAGCTTATTTTCATCGCCGCCAAATACTGCAATGCAGCCACTCATGGTTGTCCAGCTGCTGCCCTTGTCGGTAGAGCGGAACTCGTTGGCAAAAACGATGTTATTGTCGCCCTTAACACCGGTAATGCACTGATAACCGGTATATGATGTGGTAAGGTTGGTGTTGATGCCGGTTTTACCGCCGTCGGTTGAGTAATAAAGAGCATTTTTACCGCTACCCTTAAATGCAACCAAAATCTTTGCGGTAACGGGATAGCAGCCATAAGCATAGCCGCCCCAGCCTGCTTCCCTCCAGGCAGGGGTATAGGTCCAGGTATTGCCGTAATCGGTCGAGAGGAATCCGCAGTAGTCCTGATTGGTAGCGGTCATAAGAGCGGGGTTGTTAACGTTATAGTTAATATCGGTAACTGCAGCGCCGTTGTAGCCGCTGTTTGACCACTTGAAGCTTTGGCATCCATCGATTGAGCGAAGAATCATATCGCCGCCGAGGGAGAGGCAAACGTTGGCATCGGTGGGGCTCCAGCTAAACACGATGTTTCGCGCGTTAAAGGGGATAACGGAACCCGTTGTGTCGCGGTTTGTTTGGGACCAGGTTTTACCACCGTCGTGTGAATAGTAGGCAATGTTTGAATAGCTGCTTTCGTTAGCCAGCATATCGTTATCAACAACCATATAGTTGGGGTTTACGGGGCTGACCTCAATGCGGGTGGGATACTTGGGTAATCCGCTTGCAGCAACCTGAGTGATGGTGGCGCCGCTGTCGGTAGAGATGTAGATGCCGCTGTTGGATGAAAGATAAATATTGTCGGGCTGTGTGCTGATAACATCCATACCGTTGAAGGCAACGCTTGAAATTTGGGTGAAGCTGCTGCCATTGTTGGTGGAGCGATAGAAGCCGGCAGAGCTTGCGATGTAAACATAGCCGTTGGTGGGGTGAACAAAAATGTGACCTTTGGCGTAGTTTTCGTTGGTGGTAAGGGTTGACCAACTTGTTCCGCCATTAGTTGACTTGTGCAGAGAACCATCCTCCTGCAGCCAATAAACGATTGTGCTGTAGCCACGGTATGAAGAATAGCTTGAAGCATCAAAGGCAATGCAGTCACGGAAGTCGCGGTTACCCTTTATAGAAACATTTTTAACGGCAGAATAGGTGACGCCGCCATCGGTTGAAAGATACAAGCCGTTGTATGACTGTGCAGACGAGTTAATACCCTGAACAAGCACTCTGTTGGTGTTCTTGGGGTCCATCTTAATGCAGCCAACGCCTGATGAGCCAATGCCGATAGAGGCCTGACCCCAAGTAACGCCGCCGTCGGTGGATTTATACATACCGCCAACGTCGGTGCCCATATAGGCCACGTTGCCGTCGGTTTCGCTGAAGGTAATAAATACGGGCCACTGACAGCCCTCGCCGCCGTAAACGCCGTTGGCGTTCTGGGCGGCGTCAGTCATGGGAACGGCCGACCAGAATCTGGGAGTATAATAAGTGGTGTTGGCTTTTACGCCCACAAGGTGCTGAAACATCAGCAGGGCGTCGGTGCTGTTAATAAGACGATCTTGGTTAACATCTGCACCTTGATCGGTATCACCCTTAAGGCAGGTTGTACCAAGCATAAAAAGCTGCATGGTAAGATAATCGGAAGGAGTTATTTTTCCGTTACGATCAATATCTCCGGTCAAATAGGTCTGCTCTGCTGCCGTCGCAGGAACAAACGCAACAGTAAGTAAAATAGCAAAGGTCAATATTCCGCATAAAAGCTTTTTGATGGTCATAAAGGCCTCCTTTTGTGTGTTACTGTTATTTTATTTGATTTTTTAGTTTTTTTCAACAAAAATTTTTCAATTAGGGAGTTGTGATTAGGGACGAAATCGGTTTTGAAACAAAATTTCACCCCACTGCTACAACTTTTTCCTTTGTAATACCTTCAATAATATTATTTTTTTGAGTTAAAAACTATAAAACGGCTGATAAGATAGTTAACAATCAGCACGATTATCTGTGTTTCAATCTTGGCAAGCAATTCGTTTTGCCCGATAACCGAATAGAGAAGCCACACTCCCCCAACCTCAACAACCATTGTAAAAAGGCGGGCGCCCACAAACTTCAAAAACTCCTGCAGCAGCTCTTTAAGATTTTTGCAATGGGATGCAAAAACAAATATCTTATTGGTAACATATGCAAACAATATGGACAACACAACCGATATAAAATTGCTTAGGTTAACCTCAACGCCGCAAATATGGCACAACAGACCAAAGAGTAAAAAATTAAACAAGGTTGTGCAGCCGCCGACTATGACGTAGCGTACCCCTTGCTTTTTAAGCATCTTTTTTACAAAATCCCAAAACACCGACTTACTCACCTCTTGCGGGATGCTATTATAAAAATTATACCACGCCCCGCCCTTTTTATCAAGGCAAAATAAAGCATCTTTTGGTGCAAAAAAATGCCCTTTAAGAGCACTTGCACCCTTTACAAAAAGTTACTCTTCTGCTATACTTATATAAATATGGGTACTTATATCCAAAGGGGGGGCAAGCTGTGACTGTTTTTGATATTACCGTTGACATCAACACTGCGCCTGTTTATTCGGGTGACCCTAATACCAAAATTATAAAAGAAAAGTCTATGGAAAAGGGCGACTTATATAATCTCACCTCCCTTTTCGCTTGCCTGCATACGGGCACTCACATAGATGCGCCCGCTCACTTTCTTGCCGACGGCGCCACCATCGACCAAATTGACCTATCGGTTTTTATGGGTGAGTGTGTGGTTATATCCTGCATCGGCCGCGATGACCTTACGGGTGCCGACATAGAAGAGCTGGTTCCCCAAGGCGCCGCCCGAGTGCTCTTTAAAACCGCAGGAGGTTGCCGTCTCACCCGTTCGGCCGCCTTTGCTTTGGTTGCCGCAGGGGTCAAGCTTGTGGGTATTGACGACCAATCCATAGCCACCGATGACGACATTGTGGCCGTTCACCGCGAACTGGCTCTTGCAGGGATTGCCGTTCTTGAAGGGCTCACCCTGCGTCACGTGCAGTCGGGGCGCTACACCTTGATGGCGACTCCCCTAAAAATCAAATCGGTAGAGGCGGCTCCTTGCCGTGCTTTACTTCTTAAATAATCTTTGAGGTGATTTTTTGGCATACTCATCCGACCACATACGTAATTTTTGCATAATAGCCCACATCGACCACGGCAAGTCTACCCTTGCCGACCGTATGCTTGAGCTTACTCAGTCGGTCTCTGACCGCGAGATGGAGGACCAGCTGCTGGACTCTATGGATCTTGAGAGAGAGCGAGGCATAACCATCAAGGCCCATGCCGTCACCCTTGAATATAAGGCCGACGACGGTGAAATGTACGAGCTTAATCTTATCGACACTCCCGGTCACGTTGACTTTAACTATGAGGTTTCTCGCTCCCTTGCCGCTTGTGAGGGCGCCGTGCTGGTGGTTGACGCATCACAAGGCATTGAGGCGCAAACCATCGCCAACACCTATCTTGCCGCCGACCACGGGCTGGAGCTGCTGCCCGTCATCAACAAGGTTGACCTGCCCAGCGCCGACCCCGACCGAGTGGCCGCTGATATTGAAGATATTATCGGCATTTCGGCAGAAGAGGCACCCAGGGTTTCGGCCAAAACGGGCCTTAACATTAAAGACGTGCTTGAAAGCATCGTGCAAAACGTTCCTGCCCCCGAGGATGACCGTGACGGTCCTCTGCAGGCATTGATTTTCGACTCGTATTATGACCCCTACAAGGGCGTTATCGTTTATTTTCGCGTTAAGAGCGGTTGCATTCGCGCAGGCATGAAGGTGCGTATGATGGCCACCGGTGCCGAGTTTGACATTGTTGAGCTGGGCCGTAAAAAGGCGCTGAGCATGCAGCCCTGCGACGTGCTTTACGCAGGCGAGGTTGGCTATCTGGCAGCATCCATAAAAACTGTTGGGGATGCTCGCGTGGGCGACACCGTCACCGCCGCCACCGCTCCTGCTCCCGAGGCACTGCCCGGCTATCGCAAGGTTAACCCCGTTGTTTTCTGCGGCGTTTATCCTGCCGACGGCGCCCACTACACCGATTTGCGCGAGGCCCTTGAAAAGCTGCAGCTTAACGATGCCTCCTTGCTCTTTGAGCCCGAAACCTCCGCTGCCCTGGGCTTTGGCTTCAGATGCGGATTTTTAGGCCTGCTTCATATGGAGATAATTCAGGAGCGCCTTGAAAGAGAATATGATATTGACCTTATCACTACTGCCCCCAGCGTTATATACAAGCTGTCTCTGACGGGGGGCGAAGAGGTTGAAATAGACAACCCCACCAACTATCCCGACCCATCCACCATCCTGTCAGCCAAGGAACCGATGTGCAACGTGCACATCTACTCTCCCAGTGATTACGTGGGTCAGATTATGGAGCTTTGTCAAGAGCGCCGCGGTGAATTTAAAGATATGCAGTATGTTGGCACCGAGCGTGTTGACATTCACTACATTATGCCCCTTAACGAAATAGTCTATGACTTCTTCGACGCGCTGAAATCACGCACCAGGGGCTATGCCAGCTATGACTATGAGCCCTGCGGATATACCACCTCAAACCTCGTTAAGCTTGACGTTTTACTAAACGGTGAAATGGTGGATGCCCTGTCTTTCATCGTTCACGCCAACAATTCTTACAGCCGCGCCCGTCGCATTGCCGAAAAGCTGAAGGAGCATATCCCCCGTCAGCTCTTTGAGGTGCCTGTGCAGGTGGCCGTGGGCGGCAAGGTAATCGCCCGCGAAACGGTCAAGGCGGTTCGTAAAGACGTGCTTGCCAAGTGCTACGGCGGTGACATCACCCGTAAGAAGAAGCTGCTCGAAAAGCAAAAAGAGGGCAAAAAGCGTATGCGTAAGCTGGGTACCGTTGAAGTGCCTCAAGAGGCATTTATGGCTGTTCTCAAGCTTGATGAATAAAGATTTTTTGGAGGTAACTGCTATGAAATTAGGTTTTGTAAGCGCAATACTTGATGGTTGGACTTTCGAAGAAATGATTGATACCGCCGCAGAAATGGGCTACGAGTGCGTAGAGGTTGCCTGCTGGCCTCAGGGCAAGGCAGAGCGCCGCTATGCAGGTGTCAGCCACATCGATGTTGACAACACAAGTGATGAATATATCGCCCACATCAAGGGCTACTGTGCCCAAAAGGGTGTTGAGATTTCATCCCTGGCCTTTTACCCTAACACTATGGACGGCGACCTTGAAAAGCGCGCTGCCGCAATTGCTCATCTTAAAAAGGTTATCAATATGAGCGCTCTGTTGGGCGTTAATATGGTTACCACCTTCGTTGGCCGCGACCAAACCAAAACGGTTGAAGAAAACATTGAGATTTTTAAAACCGTTTGGCCCGAAATCATCAAACTGGCCGAGGAGAAGGGGGTAAAAATCGCCATCGAAAACTGCCCCATGCTCTTTGGTGCCGACCAGTGGCCAGGTGGTCAGAACCTCTTTACCACCCCAAAAATCTGGCGTCAGATTTTTGACATCGTCAAATCGGATAATTTCGGCATCAACTATGATCCCAGCCATTTTATTTGGCAGCAGATTGACTACATCAAGCCCCTTTACGAGTTTAAGGATAAGATTTTTCACGTGCATTACAAGGATATCAAGCTTTACCCCGACCGTCTTAACGAGGTGGGCGTAATGGCCTATCCCCTTGAATATATGAGCCCCAAGCTGCCCGGTCTCGGTGACGTTGACTGGGGCAAGTACGTTTCTGCGCTGACCGACATCGGCTTTGACGGCTATACCTGCATTGAGGTTGAAGATAAGGCCTTTGAAGCAAGCCGCGAAAAGGTGCTCGATTCACTCCGCCTGAGCTATCGCTATATGCGTCAATATGTTATTTAAACCGAAAGGACTTTTTGATATGACCCAGCAGTTAAAAGATTTTTTACTAAAATACAACATGCATTTTGAGCAGATTGATTTGGATGCTACCACCAAAGAGTTTGCCGCCCAGATGAAGTCGGGCAACGACGGTGACATCAAATCTATGCTTATGATTCCCACCTATGTGGGCATTGACGGCAGTGTGCCGCGCAACAAGCCCGTTATCGTTCTTGATGCAGGCGGCACCAATTTCCGCGCCGCCACCGTCTGCTTTGACGACAACGGCACCCCCGTTATCAGCAACTTTTCAAAACAGCCCATGCCCGGCACCCAAGGGGAATTAAGCCGCGAGGAGTTCTTTGACACCATTGCCGGCTTCATCGCTCCTTTTGATAAAATCAGTGACACCGTGGGCTTCTGCTTCTCCTTCCCCACCGAGATTCTGCCCAACTGCGACGGCCGACTCATAAACTTCAACAAAGAGGTTAAGGTGCGGGATATGGCAGGCCAAATCATCGGCGAGGGCATCAACGACTCTCTCAAAAAGATGGGCTGCAGCGAAAAGCACTTTGTAATCATTAACGACACCGTTGCAACTATGCTTGGCGGTATTGCCGCCTTCCCCGACAGAGATTTTGACAGCTACATCGGCTTCATTCTGGGCACCGGCACCAATACCTGCTACGTTGAGCAGTGCAACCGCATCGGCAAGCTGCCCGAATTTAACGAGGGCACCATGGCCGTTAATATGGAAACAGGCGGCTTTGACGGCTTTATTCAAGGCGATATCGACAAGCGCTTTGATGCCACCACCGCCAACTGCGGCGACCACGTCTTTGAAAAGATGATCTCGGGCGCTTATCAGGGCTCGGTTATTTGTATGACCGTTAAGCAGGCCGCCGAGGATGGCCTTTTAAGCGCCGAATGTGCTGCACGCCTCGCTCAGGTTGAGGATTTCACTATGCGTCAGATCGACGAGTTTTGTATGGAGCCCAAAGGCGACAACTACATCGCAGCCCTTGCCGCCACCGATGAAGACACCGATACCCTCTACGCCATTGTAGATGCCAGCTTTGAGCGCGCCGCCCGTATGGTTTGCGTAAACCTTGGCGCCATTATGGTGCATACAGGCACAGGTAAGGACGCTGCCCGTCCCGTTTGCGTATCGGCCGAAGGCACCACCTTCTATAAGTCGGTGCTTTTCCGTCCCAAGCTTGATAAATACGTCAAAGATTATCTTAACGACAAGCTGGGCATTTACTGCGAGTTTGTTAAGGCAGAGGATGCCACCCTCATCGGCAGCGCCGTTGCAGGTCTTTTGAACTAAATAAGCAAAAGTGCTGTGGATGCACCCCGCCTCCACAGCACTTTTTATAAATTTAAATTACTTTGAATCCCCTCCCCCCTTGTTTTTTGCTTTATATATATAATATGTAGAACCTTGCTTTTCGCCTCCTCTTTCCATATGAAAAAATTGCAAAAATAATACTTGACCTGGGACAAGGGTTGTGCTATAATCATTATTACCTCTGTACAGGGGGTTTGTTTTTTGCGCCCTAACCCCATTGTAGAGGGAGGCCTAAATTTTTCCGTAAAACGGGAGGTGCCGATATGAGAGTAAAAATCACACTCGCTTGCACTGAGTGCAAGCAAAGAAACTACAATACTATGAAGAACAAGAAGAATGACCCTGACAGGCTTGAGATGAATAAGTATTGCAGATTCTGTAAAAAGCACACTCTCCACAAAGAAACAAAGTAAGGAGGGAAATTAATGAAAGCTGCAACAATGATATGCCGTGTGTTTACGGCTTTGTTGGCCGTTGCCGTGCTTGCCATCTTCTTTTTTGGCATTGTCGAGGTAACCGGTCCCCAGGGTACTTTCAGTCTTTCCGGCAGCCAGCTTGCTTTTGGCTCAAAGGTTGCTCCCTCCGGTTCTGACGTGGAGCTCGACTTCTTCCGCTCGTCATGGTATCTGTTTACAATGATATTTGTGACGCTTGGCGCTATCTGCGCTTGCTGCTCTTTCAAGTGGAAGGGCGCAACGGTGGGCGGTCTTGTAACCGGTGCTGTCAGCATGACCATGATGCTTGTCTTCAGCTTCAGCAAGGTTGAGAAGTTTGTTGACCATCGTCCTATTTCAGTCAATAAGCTGACAAACATTGAGTTCACGGCTATGGCTGCTGTGCTCACGATATGTGCTATCGCCTTTGTGGTGTTCAGCATTATCACCATTTTTGTAAACGACTATGCCGAAGTGCTGGAGTCTAACGGCGCAAAGAAGACTCTGGTAAAAAGGTTTATTTCGTTTATCCGCGAATATAAGAGCGAAATCAAAAAGATTAGATGGCCTGATCTTAAGACTGTTACCAAAAACACCATCATCGTTCTTATCGTTTGCATCGTAGTCGGTGCGTTCATTTGGTTGCTCGACTTTGGTCTGGGCTCTCTTATTGAATGGCTGTTCATTAAAAAGTAGGAGGGTAACTGATGTCTGAGCTTGACGCAAGATGGTATGTTATCCATACTTATTCCGGCTATGAAAACAAGGTTGCCGACAATCTGGTAAAGATTGTTGATAACCGCAGCATGCAAGACCTCATTTTTGACGTAAAGGTTCCTACCGAAACGGTAACCGAAATCGGCAAAGACGGCGCAACCAAAGAGGTCGAGCGCAAAATTTTTCCCGGCTATGTGCTTGTCAAGATGATTGTTACCGATGATTCTTGGTTTGTCGTGCGCAACATTCGCGGCGTTACCGGTTTTGTCGGCCCCTCGGGCAGCCCTGTTCCCCTCACCGATGATGAGGTGGCAAAGCTGGGCGTCGAGCAGCACACCGTCGAGGTCACCTATGCCGTTGGCGATATGGTCGACATCATCTACGGTGCTCTTGAGGGCTTTAGCGGAAAGGTCGATTCTATCGACACTGAAAAGGGCATTGTCCATGTGACACTGTCTATGTTGGGTCGCGACACATCAGTTGAGCTTGAGCTTGACCAGGTTGAGTTGACCGACTAATCATTCCTTTAACGGTAATACCGTTACGGCGTTACGCCGGTGGGAGGGCAGCAAAAAGCTGTTCCGCCATACCACATTTTATACGGAGGTGCTTATCAATGGCTCAAAAGGTTGTTGGATTTATTAAGCTTCAAATTCCTGCGGGTAAGGCCACTCCGGCTCCCCCTGTAGGTCCCGCGCTTGGACAGCACGGTGTTAACATTATGGCGTTCACCAAAGAATTCAATGAGCGCACCAAGAACGACGTGGGTATGATTATCCCCGTTGTTATCACGGTTTATGCAGACCGTTCCTTTACCTTTATCACCAAAACTCCCCCCGCAGCCGTTCTTATTAAAAAGGCCTGCGGTATCGAGACTGCTTCGGGTGTTCCGAACAAGACCAAGGTGGCAAAGATTACCAAAGAGCAGGTACGTAAGATAGCCGAAACCAAAATGCCCGACCTTAATGCGGCCAACATCGACACTGCTATGAGCATGATCGCAGGTACCGCACGCAGCATGGGTATCGAAGTTGTCGACTGATATTGACTGCTCCGGGGTATATATCCCGGTGGGAGGAAAATTCCGATTAACCACTTGTTGGGAGGTAAATTAAGTAATGAAACATGGTAAGAAATATACCGATAGCAAAAAGCTCGTTGAGGGCTCTAAGCTTTATGATGTAAACGAGGCACTTGACCTCGCAGTAAAAACCAAAACCGCAAAGTTCGACGAAACTGTCGAAGTTCACGTTCGTTTGGGCGTTGACTCTCGCCACGCAGACCAGCAGGTTCGCGGCGCCGTAGTTCTGCCCAACGGTACCGGCAAAAGCGTGCGCGTGCTCGTTTTTGCAAAGGGTGACGCTGTTCAGGCCGCTCTTGATGCAGGCGCAGAGTTTGCAGGCGGCGAAGAGTATGTAACCAAGATTCAGTCCGAAGGTTGGATGGATTTTGACATCGTTATTGCATCACCCGATATGATGGGTCTTGTCGGTCGTCTCGGTAAGGTTCTCGGCCCCCGCGGCTTGATGCCTTCACCCAAGGCAGGTACCGTTACCCCTGACGTTGCCAAGGCAGTTACCGAGGCAAAGGCAGGTAAGATTGAGTACCGTCTTGACAAAACCAACATCATCCACTGCCCCATCGGCAAGGTTTCTTTCGGCCCCGAAAAGCTGCAAGAGAACTTTGATGCTTTGCTTGGCGCCATCGTTAAGGCAAAGCCCGCTACCGCAAAGGGTCAGTATATTCGCTCTTGCGTGGTTGCTACCACCATGGGCCCCGGCATTAAAGTAAACCCGAACAAGGTTGGTCAATAATTATTGTTGACAAACTGTTCGCTTTATGCTATCATATCAATGTTGTTCTTGACCGCAGACAGCAGGTGTCGGTTTTTACCGACCTAACGGGTACACCGCCTGCCGAGGGAAAGGGTTAAACTAAAACAATTTACGCACAAAGTGCTTGTTGTATTAGCATGCCTGTTCCCCGTCGGGAACAGGCATTGTTTTTACAACGGAGGTGAAAATATGGCAAGTCAAGCAATTCTCGAAGCAAAGAAACAGCAAGTTGCTGCCCTTAAAGAGCGTATGGACAAAGCTATCGCAGGTGTCATCGTTAATTACAGCGGCATCAACGTAGCAGACGACACCAAGCTTCGTAAAGAGCTGCGCGAAGCAGGCGTTAACTACACCGTAGTTAAAAACACCTTGCTGGAGCTTACCTTTAAGGGCACCGATCTTGAGGGCCTTACTGAGGTTTTGACCGGCACTACCGCTATCGCTACCAGCGAAGACGACTATGTTGCTGCTGCTCGTATTCTCGGCAAATACGCAGAGAATCACGAAAATTTCCAACTTAAAGGCGGCTTCTTGGATAACGAGGTTATCAGCATTGAAAAGCTGACCGCTTTGTCCAAGCTTCCTTCCAGAGAGGTTCTTCTCTCTATGGTTTGCAATGTATTGCAGGCCCCCATCGCAGCTTTTGCTCGCGTAATCAAGGCCGTTGCCGACAATGGCGGCGCCACTGTTGCTGAGGCCCCTGCTGAAGAAGCAGCCGCTGAAGCTCCTGCCGAGGCCCCTGCTGAGGCACCCGCAGAATAATCTGCATTAACTAAAAAATTATTTTAATTCATTTTATTGGAGGTAAATTAAAATGGCATCTGAGAAAATCGAAGCTATTGTAGCTGAAGTAGAAAAATTGACCGTTCTTGAGCTTTCTGAGCTCGTATCCGCTGTTGAGGAGAAGTTTGGCGTTACTGCCGCTGCTGCCGTTGTTGCTGCAGGCCCCGTTGCCGGTGGCGCTGCTGCCGCTGAAGAGAAGACCGAGTTTGAGGTTGTTCTTGCTGACGTTGGCGCAGAGAAGATCAAGGTTATCAAGGTTGTTCGCGAAGTTACCGGTCTCGGTCTCGGCGAAGCTAAGGCCCTTGTTGACGGCGCTCCCAAGACCCTTAAAGAGTCTGCATCTAAGGACGAGGCAGAGGCAATCAAAGCTAAGTTCGAAGAAGTTGGCGCAAAGGTTGAGCTTAAGTAATTTAAAGCTACAAAATCAAAACACCGTGAGATACGTCCCACGGTGTTTTTTTGCTTTACGGGTCGATTTGCGGGCGAGCATAGCTCGACCGTTCACGCCAAATTAATCACAATTTTACCCATTTTTTCTGCCACCTTTTTAAACTGCGCCGCACCGCCAAAACTACGGGCAACATAAGTAACCACAAAATCGCTGTTTTTCACCATCCACTTATTGCGTGCTGTAATGGCAAATCGCGGAGGCACCAATTCAACTCCCTCAGGATATATTGTATCAAAACAAAACTCTTGGCGATTGTTTTCGGGTAGATAGGCAAGTACAATTCTGCATTTTATATGTGGATTGATTTGCGCCAACTCTTTCAGAACGGCGCATACCATACAATCAAAATTTCCTTGATTACCCACATAGAAGGTGTCTATGTCTTTGTTGGTAATCAAATCCGTTAATATTTCTTTCAGATTGACTTTTATTGTATCAGGCGCGTCCCTATAATGATTGTTGTTTGTCGAAACGCTTGAAAGCGCTTCGACAAGCCACTTTTTAAGCGGATATAGCAAAATTAAATTCTATGATTTAATTTTGCACAACATTCATTGCAATGCATATGGACAAATTTTCAAAGAAAATTTGCCGCAAAATCAAAGATTTTGTGTCGAAACAAGTTTGTTTCGA
>JAZRNV010000098.1:0-5967 GCA_045648425.1 Acutalibacteraceae bacterium
TCCGAGTTTATTACCGACGCTCTTAATCAGCTTGGGGATGAATCTTTTGGCACAGTTTTGCGTGCAAAGGGCATTGTGGCAGGCAAGGACGGTCAATGGATTTACTTTGACTATGTGCCCGGCGAGCCCGATGTGAGAGTGGGCAAAGCAGCCGTTATCGGCCGCCTGTGCGTAATCGGTTCAGCTATAAATGAAGAAAAATTAAAGGCGCTGTTCGGTGTCTGAGGTGTAATTTTATGGATATTCCCGTATATTTGTTTACCGGTTTTTTAGAAGCAGGTAAAACCAAGTTTATACAAGAAACCCTGCAGGATAAACGCTTCAACAAAGGGGAGTCAACCACCCTTCTTTTGTGCGAAGAGGGCATTGAGGAATATGACCCCACCCTTTTCAGCGGCAAAAACGTCCATCTGCATATCATTGAAGAGGAGCAATGGATTACTCCCGACCGTTTGGCCGCGATACAAAAGCGTGACGGAAGCGAGCGGGTTATAGTTGAATATAACGGAATGTGGCAGCTTAACAGCTTGTTTTCAAATCTTCCCCCCAACTGGCAGGTGGCACAAGAGATGCTTTTTGCTGATGCGGGCAGCTTTATAAATTACAACGCGAATATGCGTTCTCTTGTTGTGGACAAGCTGCAATCCTGCGACCTGGTTATTTTTAACCGTTGCCCCAACGGGGTAGATAAGATGGCGCTGCATAAGATTGTGCGAGGCGTCAGCCGCCGTGCTGATATTGCCTATGATTATCTTGATGGCACCACCGAATATGACGATATTGAAGATCCCCTGCCCTTTGACATTAACGCTCCCGTTATCGAGATAGCCGACAGCGACTATGCCTTGTGGTATCGCGATTTGATGGAAGAGCCAAAGAAATATCTTGGCAAAAGGGTGAAGTTTAAGGGCATAATTGCCTGCGATGGCAAGCTGCCCAAGGACACTTTTGTAATTGGCAGACATATAATGACCTGCTGCGCCGACGATATTCAGTATGGCGGAGTTATTGCTCTGTGGAAAAGCGCCCATACCCTTTCATCCAGAGATTGGGCAACCGTTACCGCCAAGGTGGTCTTTGAGCATAACAAGGCCTATCGCGGCAAGGGCCCCGTGCTTTATATTGAGCAGCTTGAGGGTGCAACACCTCCTGAGCAACAAGTGGCCACATTTTATTGATTTGCTATTGATTTTTATATCAATATGTTGTATAATTTAAAGGTAATAAATATCCGTCAAATCGGGTAAGATATATGCTAAAAAGGAGTATGTGTTATGTTAGTTTCAGCAAAAGAAATGCTTAACAAAGCAAAGGCAGGTCACTACGCAGTTGGCCAGTTCAACATTAACAACCTTGAATGGACCAAGGCCATTCTGCTTACCGCCCAAGAACTTCAGAGCCCTGTTATTCTCGGTGTTTCCGAGGGCGCAGGCAAATATATGTGCGGTTACACCACCGTTGTTGGTATGGTTAACGGCATGATTAATGAGCTTGGCATCACCGTTCCCGTTGCTTTGCACCTTGACCACGGCAGCTATGAAGGCGCCAAAAAGTGCATCGAAGCAGGCTTCTCATCGGTTATGTTTGACGGCTCTCACTATCCCATCGAAGAAAACATCGCCAAAACTCGCGAGCTGGTAGAGCTTACCGGCAAGCTGGGCCTCTCTCTTGAGGCAGAGGTTGGCGCCATTGGCGGCGAAGAAGACGGCGTTGTCGGCTCAGGCGAGGTTGCAGACCCTGAAGAGTGCAAGATGATTGCTGACCTTGGCGTAACCATGCTTGCCGCAGGCATCGGCAATATCCACGGCAAGTACCCCGAAAATTGGGCAGGCCTTTCATTCGATACCCTTGATGCTATTCAGCAGCTTACCGGCGATATGCCTCTCGTTCTTCACGGCGGCACAGGCATCCCTGCCGATATGATCAAAAAGGCCATTTCTCTCGGCGTTTCCAAGATCAATGTTAACACCGAGTGCCAGTTGGCATTTGCTGCAGCTACCCGTCAGTATATCGAAGAGGGTAAAGATCAGTCAGGCAAGGGCTTCGATCCCAGAAAGCTGCTTGCTCCCGGCTTTGAAGCCATCAAGGCCACCGTTAAAGAAAAAATGGAACTCTTCGGCTCCATCGGCAAAGCTTAAGATTAATAAAGTAAAAGAAGGCTTCTTCATTATGAAGGGCCTTCTTTTTTATACATTCTTTAAAAAATGGTATTGCTATTATTCGAGATTTGGAATATAATCATAACTAGAAGGAGTGATTAGTGATGTTGGCATATATGACCGCAAATGAAGCGGCAGAAAAATGGAAAATATCACATCGAAGAGTGTTAACTCTTTGTAAGGAAAATCGAATCGCAGATGTCGCAATGCTTGGAAATATGTGGATTATACCTATTACTGCTGAAAAACCGAGTGACGCAAGAAGCACGCGATACAATAAAATCGAAGAAAAAGCTGTTAAACCTTTCTTGAAATGGGCAGGCGGCAAAAGTCAACTCCTTAAAGAAATAGAACACTATTATCCCTTCGAAGATGGTCGTATCACAAAATACGCAGAACCCTTTGTTGGTGGCGGTGCGGTTTTGTTTGATGTTCTTAGCAAGTATGATTTAGAAGAAGTGTACGTTGGTGACATTAGCGCAGAACTTATAAACACCTATATAACTATACGTGATAATGTTGATGCTTTGATAGAAATTCTTAATACAATGCAGGCTGACTTTTTGTCGATAGATACTGATAAACGCAAAGCATATTATGTAAAAAAGCGTGATCTTTTTAATACATTAAAAATCGGCGATAACGAGAATTCCAATATCGAAAAAGCAGCATTAATGATTTTTCTTAATAAAACTTGTTTTAACGGACTTTACCGTGTGAACAAAAAAGGACATTTCAACGTACCTATGGGTGCATATAAAAATCCCTTGATTTGTGACGAAGAAAACCTTAGAGCGGTATCGGAGAAATTGCAGAAAGTTACTATCGTTTGCGGTGATTACAGAGAAGCGGCAAGTTTTATTGACAAAAACACATTTGTATATTTTGACCCGCCGTACAGACCGCTTACCGATACAGCGAGTTTTACCGCATATACCGAGAATTTGTTTAACGATGAAGAACAAATTGAACTTGCATGTTTTGTTGATGAAATGCACAAAAAAGGAGCTAGAATTGTAATAAGTAATTCAGATCCTAAAAACACAAATGCTGAAGATAATTTCTTTGATGATATTTACGCAGCCCACAAAATTAAAAGAGTAGAAGCAACTAGAATGATTAACAGCAACAGTAAAGCACGAGGTAAAATTAAAGAATTACTTATCAGCAATTTTTAAGGAGGTATACCCGTGAGAGATTTTAATACCTGGTTAGCCGGATTTCGTGATAGTATTGCCGACTATGGTTACTACATAGATTTTGAAAAAGTTCACAAAAATGTGGATGGTATTAAGGTTGAGCTTAATATTTTAAATTCGCTCATTGGCTCTAAAAATATTGAGGAAGATTTTGAGAAATTGTTGAGAAAATATCCTGATGTTATAAAATGCATTCCGCTGCTTTTGGCCGTTAGAGCAAATGAAATATATTGTCAAGATGAAAATGGCGGACATTTGTTCCAGTTCGATTTTGGAAAGTATCCACCAAACAGCCATGTCCATTATGAAAAATATAAATATTTTATGCGCGAAACAGGTTTGTTTGATCTGTTAGAAAACCATATAGTAAACAATTTGGTTGATTACGCAACCGGTGTAGAAACAGGTCTTGATTCTAACGGTAGAAAAAATCGCGGCGGACATTTGATGGAAGATTTGGTTGAAAGCTTTATTCAAAAGGCAGGATTTGTCAAAGATAAATCATATTTTAAAGAAATGAAAATCAAAGATATAGAAAAGAAGTTCAACATTGATTTATCAGCAATTTCTAATAAAGGAAAAACTGTAAAACGTTTTGATTTTGTGATTAAAACCGAGCACTGCATTTACGGGATAGAAACAAATTTCTATGCAAGCAGCGGTTCAAAACTGAATGAAACTGCACGTAGCTATAAACAGATTGCGCAAGAAGCTCAGAACATTGATGGCTTTACTTTCGTTTGGTTTACCGATGGCAATGGATGGACAGATGCTCGACACAATCTTGAGGAAACCTTTGATGTTATGGAGCATCTATACAATATTAAAGACTTAGAAAACGGCGTAATCAGCGAGGTTTTTAAATAATGCCTAAAAAAATAACCAAATGGGAGCCGGAAGATTTTGAGTTAGAAATGACTACACATTGGTCTTTTCCAAAACGAGGAGATTGGGCTACCCACGATGCTAAATGGCGTGGTAATTGGTCTCCATATATTCCTCGTAACATTCTGCTCCGATATTCAAAAGAAAACGACTTAGTACTTGACCAGTTTGCAGGTGGTGGCACAACGCTAGTAGAAGCAAAGCTGCTTAACCGGAATATCATCGGTGTAGATGTAAATGATGTTGCCCTTGCCCGTTGTAGAGAAAAAATAGATTTTGAACACGAGGGTGCAAATGGTACGGTGTATGTTCATAAAGGTGATGCACGAAACCTTGACTTTATCCCGGATGACAGCATCGATCTTATTTGCACTCATCCACCGTATGCGGATATTATTCAATACAGCGAGGATATACCTGAAGATTTATCTTTACTTAAAGTTAAGGATTTCCTTGAGGAAATGAAAAAGGTTGCATCAGAAAGTTGCCGTGTTCTAAAGAAAGACAAGTTCTGCGCTGTGCTTATGGGTGACACACGCCAAAAAGGACATATGGTACCAATGTCTTTTGATGTTATGAGAATCTTTGAAGATGCAGGATTTAAACTTAAAGAACTGATTATTAAAGAACAACACAACTGTAAGGCAACAGGCTATTGGAAAACCAATAGCGTAAAATACAACTTCTTATTAATCGCACACGAGTATTTGTTTGTGTTTAAAAAGCAATAAACTCAGAGGTTTAATAATAATAGGAGTAAAAAATGCACGTTCCAAAGACAGAGACCCTTTGCCTTGAGATACTCACCTTTGATGAGGCGCTGCGCCAATCGGATGTCACCGAGCTCGACAGCTACGACCATGCCAAATGGCTGTATGTGCCCAACCGATATGGTGAATACCGATACATACTGGGCACAAGGGGAGATAACCCCCTTATTTGTGTGGGCATTAACCCCTCCACTGCCGCCCCCGACGATTTGGATAACACCCTCAAATCGGTGGCAAGGATAGCCACCGCCAACGGCTATGACAGCTGGATTATGTTTAATGTCTATGCCCAGCGCGCCACCAATCCCGACGATATGGATTTGGCCCTCAATGCCGAGCTGCACCGCCAAAATATGCTGGCCTTCAATTACATTCTTGACCTTTACAGCGAGGGCAACACCCCCTCCGTTTGGGCGGCCTGGGGTACTATTATAACCAAGCGCCCCTATCTGGCCGATTGTGTGCGTGATATGATAGCCGCAGGCAAAAAACGGTCGGCCAAGTGGCTTTGTGCAGGCAAGGTGTCAAAGGCGGGGCATCCCCATCATCCTCTTTATTTGAAAAAGGATGAAAAAACGGTGGAGTTTGATATAGAAAAATATTTGGAAAAGCTGTAAAAACAAAACTTAAACACACAATGTTCATAAACAGTTAATATTGATTTTAAATTGAGGTTTTATTATGACAGTACAGGGCGACCGGGTGAACGAGGTTCCTCTATTGTTTTATCGGCAGCGAAGCCGCAATTGCTGCTGTTTTTTCAAACTTCTCCTCAATTTTACCTTCCATTAATCACTCGGCCGTTCTGCCAAAATTAGGGAGTTGCGGTTAGGGACGAAATCGGTTTTGGAACCGAATTTCACATCATCATTGCGTCTTTTTCCTTTGTAAGACACAAAGTATTACTGCAGTCAAAAGACTTATGCTGAAGCGAAATTCCTAGTTACAAAACTG
>JAZRNV010000099.1:0-3827 GCA_045648425.1 Acutalibacteraceae bacterium
GCCTGGGTAGGCGGTCAAGATGACGACAGCGGCATTGATGAGGCCTCGGACCTGTTTTGGGGTGTTGATATGTCACAGGACCGCAAATATACGGTCATTGCTGTATGCGGCCTAAGGCCCGACGGCAATTATCATATAGAAGTCGTTGAGCGCCGCATTGGTACTGAATGGGCGGTGGAATGGTTTAGGCAAAGGGCGCCCCGTTACGGGTCAATGAAATTGTCATTTCAGGAACGCGGCGCGCCTGTCAGCGGGCTTGCTGAACAGATATGCACAATTGACGGTGTGGTCCGACTTGCACAGGGCGGGCCTGACCTGTCGGCGGGTTGGGCGCGGTTTTATGATGCCGTGGCGGCTTGCGCCCCTGGCGATCATCGCGGCGGGGTCAAGGTGTACCACCTGACACAACCCGCGCTTGATACACCGGGCAGAACTTGCCAAATGCGCAATTTGGGCGGCGGTGTGGCCTTGCCTGACCGCGTAAAGAGCCCCGATGATATAAGCCCCTTAATGGCTTGTGCAATGGCCTATGCGGGGGCAACGATGATAAACAAAAAGGAGAAGAAGGTGTATATGTCGGCTTATGCCGCGGGCAATAGTTTGACATTCATCTAAGCAATAACAATATCAGGAGGCACGATGTAAAATGCCGAGTATTTTTGAACGGTGGCGCCTGTTGAGCCGACCGCGAATAGTCAATGTGACTGTCAGCGGCGATGCCTCAACCCAGGTGCAAAATTTGACCGCTAAAGAACTTTATCAAACCCAGGACAACCTCAGGGCGGTTGTTGACTTTATCAGCAACAGTATTGCACAGCTCCCCCTCAAGGTTTACATCAGGGATGATGAAACCGAAAGAAGGCGCGACCGTGACAGCGCCGCGGCCCTGGCTTTGTGGCGGCCAAATGATTATCAAACTCAGTTTGAATTCATCAGGGGCCTTGTCGAGGAATACAATATCTTCGGGTGTTCTTATGTATGGGTTGTGCCTAACATAGACAGCCCGAGCGGGTGGCACTTGCATATAATACCGTCAGAATGGGTTATTGAAACCATAAAAGCGACCCCCTACACTGCGGCGGCCCTGAGGGTCAGAACGCGTGACGGCGGGTCCGCGGTCGATATACCGTGCGATGAAATCATACAGTTTAAGACATACAGCCCAGGCAACCCCGGCGGCTATCTGTCACCTATAACGGCACTGACACAAACCCTTAGCGAACAGGTAGCGGCGGGCAAGTTTAGGCGCGAATTGTGGCGCTCATCGGGCCGACTAAATGCACAGATCATCAGACCAAAGGATGTAGCACCGTGGACCGAAGAGCAAAAAAACAACTTTGCGGCGGCATTTCGTGCGGCCTGGGGCGCGGGCGGTGACAAGGCGGGGTCTATACCACTAATGGAGGATGGTATGGAAATCAAGCCTTTTGCAACCTCGTTTAAGGAGTCTGAATGGGCAAATTCAGTCAAACTGTCACGCGAGGCGGTGGCGGCGGCTTATATGATTAACCCGTCGCTAATTTGGCACAGTGACACGCAGACTTATGCCTCAAGCAAAGACAATGCCCGCGCGCTGTATGCCGAGTGCCTGGGCCCTATAATTCAGATGATACAACAGCGCATAAACGCATTTTTATTACCTATGTTAGGCGCTGACCCTTTTACCTATGT
Source organism: Acutalibacteraceae bacterium (assembly GCA_045648425.1). Classification (GTDB taxonomy): domain Bacteria; phylum Bacillota; class Clostridia; order Oscillospirales; family Acutalibacteraceae; genus RGIG2206. The sequence continues at coordinate 1,672 of JAZRNV010000099.1, forward strand.
CGAATTTGACCTGACAGAAAAACTAAAGGGGTCATTTGAAGAAAGGGCCGCAATATATCAGAGTGCTTGCGGTGGCCCGTACCTGACCCGCGATGAGGTCAGAGCCGAGCTCAACCTTGCACCCTTGCCCGACGGCCAGGGCGCGGAGATCATCACCCCGCTTAATGTCATCACGGGCGGCCAGGCAAGCCCCCAGGATACCGGGGCCGACCCCTACGACTACCCGGGCATTGATAATCAGGCAAAAAAACTCGAGCCGTGCGGGTGTAAGGCTTGCAAGGCTGACCCTGAAATACGGCTCAAGGGCAAAAGTGATAAAAGCGATGATGAAAAGGTCGAGGCGGTGCTTGCGGCCTTTTTTGATAGACAGGCGCGGTCAGTATTGCCGAAGATAAACGCGGGCGCGGATGACTATTGGAACGCGGCAAGGTGGGACAAAGAACTTGCTGACGACCTCGAGCCCGTGCTAATTGCTATTGCTGACAAGCACGGCAAAGAGGCGGCTGACACCCTGGGCGCTGATTACAGCACAGACCTGACCCGCAATTACCTCAAAAAGGCAAGCGAGGCCAGGGCAGAAAACATAAACAATGCGACCCTTGCAAAGATCGACAAGACCCTTGCAAGCGATGAGCCCGACCCCGCGCACATTTTCGAGGTCAGGGCCAACACTGCGGGCACCCTGGCAAAGGCGGCGGCGGGGTCTATTGCGGCCTTTGCGGTGCAAGAGGCGGCACATCAGGCAATAAGCGACGGCGCGCCCCGTGTCATCGGCCGTATTGTTGAAAAAGAATGGGTCACGGGTGAAAACGCGCGCCCCTCACATCAAGCAATGAACGGCGAGCGGGTGCCCATTGATGCTGACTTTTCAAACGGTCAGCACTGGCCTGGCGAGGACATCGGTGACCCCGATGAATCGTGCGGCTGTAATTGCACAACAGAAGTGATTATTTCATCACGATAAACAATGCACAGGAGGCTAAAAATGAACTATAAAACCTTTAATGTAAAAGCCGACGAGGCGGGCCTTATCGCGGGTTATTTTTCGACCTACGACACGACCCCTGACAGTTACGGCGATATTATCGCGCCCGGTGCTTTTACTGATACCCTGGCTAAGCGCGAGGCAACGGGTCACCCCTTCCCCTTGTGCTTTAATCACGACTTCAGCGCGGTTATTGGCGCGGTTGACAGTGTAAAAGACACAGAAAAGGGCCCATATATTGAGGCCCATTTTCTTGACACGACACTTGCCCAGGATGTCAGAAAAATGCTTTTATCAGGCGCGGTTTATCAGTTTTCGTTTGCTTATGATGTCTTAGAAAGCCGCGCGCCCTCAGCCGCAGAAAAGGCGGCCGGGGTTGAAAATGTGCTCACGAAGGTTGATGTATTCGAAGTCAGTGTGGTTACGGTGCCCGCTAATCAGAACGCAATTGCAACCGAGGTAAAGGCGGGCAAGCGCAACAGCAAGGCTGATGAGGATATCATCCGTGAAAACATACGCGAGATAGCCGACACAATAGATGACCTGTCAACAATTGCACAGGCCCTTAATAATCGCATTGAGTCGCTCGGGTCATTGCTTGACCCTGGCACCGATGATACACCGACAGACGACCCGACACCTGACACGGAGGCCGAGCCTGAGGTCAATGCGGCACAGCCCGCAGAGGAGCCGACGGCAGACAGCAACGCGAAAAGGGCCGAGGCTTTACTGTCAAAAATCAATGAAATCACAGGAGGAGCCGAGATATGACTATCAAGGAACAGCTCGCAGAAAAAAAGGCGGCCCTGTCTGACCTGGAGCCTATGCTCAAGGCTGATGATGTAACCGCCGACACGATCGCACAGGGCGAGGCCCTTGTGGCTGAAATTGCCGACCTCACAGAAAAGGTTGAAAAGGCAGAAAAGGCCGCACAGATCATCGAAAAAATCGGCCAGGCCGATGACAACACAACAACTGACATTAAGGAGGAAAAAACAATGTCAATGACAGAACTCACAAAGAAGTGCGCAGAAATGACCGACCGCAAGAGCGGTGTATCTGTTCATTTTAAGGCAAGCACCGACACGGTACTTGCACCCCAGATCGCAGACATCGACAGATCCATTGCACCCCAGGCCGACAGGACCGCGGTTGCTGATTTTTTCAGCAA
>JAZRNV010000100.1:0-13921 GCA_045648425.1 Acutalibacteraceae bacterium
GAGCTAATTCTGAAACGCGCAAGTGAGGCACTACGGCCAATACGTACTCACTACGGTTATTAAATAAGCCCCATCACTCGCACAGAAACGCAGAGCTAATTCTGAAACGCGCAAGTGAGGCACTACGGCCAATACGTACTCACTACGGTTATTAAATAAGCCCCATCACTCGCACAGAAACGCAGAGCTAATTTTACCTCTTGTTTTACACAGCGTTGCCGACAGGCAACATATCGAGTGCTTTAGCACATATCGAGATTTTGCGTGCAAAATCATATCGAAAATTCCGCAAGGAATTTATATCGACAATCTACTATTTGGAGTATTACTATGACTTATTTTGCAGGACAATATGATGTTGCCGTCATCGGCGCAGGTCACGCAGGCATAGAGGCCGCTCTGGCCGCCGCCCGACTTGGCTGCCGCACCGCAATATTTTCAATAAATCTTGATGCTGTCGGCAACTGCCCCTGCAATCCATCTATCGGCGGCACCGCAAAGGGGCATCTTGTGCGAGAGGTGGATGCCTTGGGTGGCGAAATTGCCAAGGCCACCGATGCAACCCTTATCCAACTGCGTATGCTAAACCTGGGCAAAGGCCCTGCCGTGCACAGCTTGCGCGCCCAAATCGACCGCCGCGCATACAGCGCTTATATGAAAAAGGCCCTTGAGCAACAGCCCAACCTTGAGCTGAGACAGGCCGAAATTACAGAAATTAGCAAAGATGGCGATAATTGGCAACTTACCACCAAGCTGGGCGCCCTTTTCTCTGCCAAGTGCGCTATTTTGGCAACGGGCACCTTTTTAGGCGGCCGCATTTATATCGGTGACGTTTCCTACGAGGGCGGCCCCGACGGATTATTTCCTGCCACCGCGCTTTCCGATTCTTTACGCCGTCTCGGCATAAAGCTGCGCCGATTTAAAACAGGCACTCCTGCACGAGTCAACCGCAACACCATCGACTTTTCAAAGCTTGAGGTGCAGCAGGGGGATGACATCTCATCCGCCGTTTCTTATTCCATTGACAAAAAACCCGAAAACAAATCGGTTTGCCATATAACCTACACCAACGACCGCACCAAGCAGGTGATTCTTGATAATATTCACCGCTCCCCCCTTTACAGCGGTATGATTGAAGGAGTAGGGCCACGATATTGCCCCTCCTTAGAGGATAAAATCGTCCGCTTTGCCGACAAACCCCGTCATCAGCTTTTTATCGAGCCCTGCGGACTTGATACCGACGAAATGTATATACAAGGTGCGTCGTCCTCTTTGCCCGAGGATGTGCAAATCGCCTTTTACCACACCATTCCGGGCCTTGAAAACGCTCAGATTATGCGCCCCGCCTATGCCATTGAATATGATTGTATAGACCCTACGGGCTTGGCGGCAACCCTTGAATTTCTTGATTTTGAGGGGCTTTACGGCGCAGGCCAATTTAATGGCTCATCGGGCTATGAAGAAGCCGCTGCTCAAGGGCTTGTGGCAGGAGTTAACGCTGCGCTGCATTGCCTTGGCAAGCCACCGATGGTGCTTGAGCGCTCTTCCTCTTACATAGGCACCCTTATTGATGACCTTATCACCAAGGGCTGCACCGACCCTTACCGAATGATGACCTCCCGTTCAGAGTATCGACTTTTGCTGCGTCAAGACAATGCCGACGAGCGCCTGACCCCTCGGGGCAGAGAGATAGGTCTGGTTGACGATGATTTATGGCAGCGATATCTCACCCGACTTGAGCAAAAGCAAGGGGAGATTGCCCGTCTGCACACCGTAGTGGTTGCGCCAAGCGAATCGGTTAACCAACTGCTTGTTTCACGTGAAACATCACCTATAACCACGGGCGTACGCCTGGATGAGCTTTTGCGCCGACCTCAGCTTGACTATAAATGTCTCGCTCCCTTTGACCCTCAGCGCCCCGAGCTGCCTGAAGATGTCATCCAAAAGGTAGAAACCGAGGTAAAATATGAGGGCTATTTAAAACGTCAGGAGGCACAGGTAAAAGAGCTGCGCCGCCTTGAAAAGCGTCTGATTCCCGATTCTATCGACTATGACCTGGTAACGGGCTTGCGTGACGAGGCCAGAGAAAAGCTAAAACGCATTCGTCCTCACAGCGTTGGTCAGGCATCGGGAATATCGGGAGTAAATCCTGCCGACATAACCGTTTTGCTCATCTATCTGGGTAAGGAGGCACAAAATGATTGATTTTAACCAAGTTATCGCCCAGTGCGCGCCCTTCGGCATAGAACCCGACAAAGTGGCTCTTGAGCGACTTGACCGCTACGCCGAGCTGCTGGTTGAGTGGAACGGGCGAATGAACCTCACCGGCATAACCGACCCACAAGGGATTGTAACCCGTCACTTTGCCGACAGCGCATCCTTTTTTGCCGCCGTCAGCCCACAAACCGAGGCAAAGGTGATAGATGTGGGCAGCGGGGCAGGTTTTCCCGGCATGGTGCTTAAAATTTTGCGCCCCGACCTTAGGGTCACTCTTCTTGACGCCACCAACAAGCGCATTGGCTTTTTATCAGCGGTTGCCGAGGATTTGGGGCTTGATATAGAAGCCCTGCACAGCCGTGCAGAGGATGCCGCCTCAAAGCCGCAATACCGCGCCGCCTATGATTATTCTACCGCTCGTGCGGTTGCCGAGCTTCGTCTGCTTGCCGAATATTGCCTGGGCTTTGTTAAAACGGGTGGCTGCTTTGTCGCCATGAAGGGGCAGCTGACCGATGAAGAGCTGCAATCCGCCGCAAATGCCATCCACATTATGGGAGGCAAAAAAGAAGGAATAAAACAGCTTGCTCTTGCCGATGGCAGTGAAAGATGCCTTTTGACGGTCAAAAAAATATCGCAAACCCCGACAAAATACCCAAGATGCTCCGCGCAAATTGCAAAAAAGCCCTTATAACGGCATTTTTGCCGTCGCAATGTGTCTGTTTGCGCGACCGAAAACTCTTTACTAAAAAGATAACACCGCCTATACTTGTCTTAAAAAAGCATAGGTGGTGTTGTTTTTTGCTTAAAAGAAACAAGGACAAGCTTATTACTCTGCCCATAGGAATAATACATCCCAACCAGTTTCAGCCGCGACAGACCTTTGAGCAGAGCGAACTTAACGCCTTGTGCGAAAGCATAAAGCGCAACGGCTTGCTGCAGCCCGTCACCGTTAGATATCGGGATGACGGATGCTATGAGCTGATTGCAGGGGAGCGTCGTCTAAGGGCCTGCAGGATGGCAGGGCTAACTAAAATACCTTGCATTCTCAAGAATGTAGACGATCGCAAGGGCGCTTTGTTTGGGCTTATTGAAAACATTCAGCGGCAAGACCTCTCGTTTTTTGAAGAGGCCGAGGGATTGCAACGCATTCTCACCGAGTGGGGCATAACTCAAACCGAGCTGGCCCAACGGTTGGGACGCTCGCCCTCCACAATAGCAAACAAGCTGCGTCTTTTGCGCTTGACTGCCGAGCAAAGGGCAAGAATTACCGCCTCGGGGCTGGGAGAACGCCACGCCAGAGCCCTTTTGCGAATTGACGAGGAACCTCTGCGCTCCTCCGCACTTAACGAGATGATAATAAAGCAAATGACCTCATCACAAGCAGAAAAATATGTCACCGACCTGCTCAGCCCTCCCGAGCCCAAAAAAGGGGTGCACACCTCAATAATAGGGGATATGCGTGTCTACGTTAACACCCTCACCAAAGCGGTAGACAGCATCCGCCGCCTGGGTTTAGATGCAAAAAGTGACTCTACCGAAACCGAGACCTATATAGAATATCGGGTTATAATACCAAAAAACACCTATTAACAGCTACAAAAAGGTATGTTTCACGTGAAACATACCTTTTTTGCAAAAAAGTTTCTATTTTCCCCTTTAAATCCTTATCTTAATGTGCTATACTGTTATTCGGGTATTTTTGACCCCTATTTTAAAAAATCAGGAGCTTTAAATGGCACATATAATATCCATCGTCAACCAGAAAGGCGGTGTGGGCAAAACCACAACTGCCGTCAATTTGGCAGCAGGGCTTGGCCTTTTGGGTAAAAAAACCCTGTTAATAGATATTGACCCCCAGGGTAATTCCACCAGCGGCTACGGCATCAGCAAGCGTGATACCAAGCTAAACAGCTATCATCTGCTGACCGGCACCGCCAAAATCCAATCGGTCACCATAAAAACCGAGTTTGAAAATGTTGATATTGTTCCTTCGGGAATGGATTTGGCAGGCGCCGAAATTGAGATGATCGAGCTTGACCATCGTGAATCGGTGCTGAAAAATGCTGTTGCCACCGTTTATAACGATTATGACTACATTTTGCTTGACTGTCCGCCCTCATTGGGTCTTATCACCCTCAACGCCCTTGTGGCCTCCGACAGGGTGCTTGTTCCCATTCAATGCGAATACTACGCTCTTGAGGGATTGAGTCAGCTTATGTCCACCGTGCGCCTTATTAAGCAGAAATACAACCCTGAGCTTGAGCTTGAGGGCGTTTTGCTTACTATGTATGACGGCCGTCTTAATCTTACCCAGCAGGTGGTGGGGGAGGTTAAGCGCTTTTTCCCTCGCAAGGTGTTTGCCACCGTTATTCCTCGCACCGTCAGGTTGAGCGAGGCACCAAGCTTTGGCCAACCTATCCAATATTACGACAAGGGCAACAAGGGCGCCTTGGCATACAACGCCCTGGCAGAAGAGATTGCCCATAAAAAATAAAGAAAGGTCATAACAGTATGGCAACTAAAAAATCAGGACTTGGCAGGGGACTTGACTCCCTTTTTGCCGACAACTCCGTTGGTGAGGGCTCAGTTACCGAGCTTGACATCAACGATATTGAGCCAAACCGAGACCAGCCGCGCCACGAATTTGACGAGGCGGCCCTAAACGAATTGGCCGACAGCATTGCTCTTCACGGACTTTTGCAGCCCATTGTAGTGCGCCCCATGTCAAACCTTCGCTATCAGATTGTGGCAGGTGAGCGACGCTGGCGCGCCAGCCGCATTGCCGGTTTAACCCGCGTGCCCGTTGTGCTGCGAGAAATGAGCGACCGCGAGTGTATGGAGCTCGCTATGATAGAAAATCTTCAGCGAGAAGACCTTAATCCCGTTGAAGAGGCCCTGGGCTACCGTCAGCTTATTGACAGCTACGGTCTCTCTCAAGAAGAGGTGGCCTTGGCGGTGGGCAAATCCCGACCTGCCGTGGCAAACTCCTTGAGAATTTTGAGCTTGCCTCAGGTTTATCTTGATATGGTCAGCCGAAACGAAATTTCAGCAGGCCACGCACGGGCACTTTTGGCAATTGAAGATGAGCAAATGCGAGATTATGCATCAAAGCTGGCGCAAGGCGGAGCATCGGTGCGCCAAATTGAGCAGATGGGCAAAAAACGCAAAAAGTCATCAGATAATAGCGAAAATCAACCATCTGTGCCCTATTATAAAGAGGTTGAGTTGGCTCTCACAACCGAGCTTGGCAGAAAGGTGCAGGTTGTGGGCAAAGACGGCAAGGGCTTTTTAAAAATCGAATTTTACTCTGACAGCGAGCTTACCGAAATGGCAATGAAGTTGTCGAGCGATAAATAAAACTTTCTCAAAGGACGGATAAATTATGTTAGACATCAAATTCATACGCAGCAATCCCGAGCTTGTAAAGCAGGCAGTTCGCAATCGCAACGGCAATCTTGACGCAGAGATTGACCGCCTGGTTGAAATAGACGTAAAACGTCGCGAGCTCACCGCCAAAACCGAATCTTTAAAGGCAGAGCAAAATGCCGCATCAAAGCGCATTCCTCAAATTAAAAAAGAGGGTGGAGATGTGTCAGAAATTATGGCTCAGATGAAAGAAATCTCTGCCAAAATTAAAGAGCTTGATGCCGAGCTGGCCGAGTATGAAGAGCAGCAAAAGCAAATTGTTTATATGATTCCCAACGTGCCCGATGAATCTGTTCCCGTGGGCACCGATGACAGCATGAATAAGGAGCTTCGCCGTTTCGGTGAGCCCACCAAGTTTGACTACGAGCCCAAAGCCCACTGGGATATCGGCGCAGGTCTTGATATTCTTGACCCCGAAACCGCCGCAAAGGTTACAGGTGCCCGCTTCCACTTCTACAAGGGTCTTGGTGCACGCCTTGAGCGCTCTATCATCAGCTTTTTCCTCAACACCCATACCGAAAACGGTTACACCGAGGTATTTCCTCCCTTTATGGTTAACCGCGCTTCAATGACAGGCACAGGCCAGCTTCCCAAATTTGAGGAGGATGCCTTTAAGCTTACCACCAACGATTATTTCCTCATCCCCACCGCAGAGGTTCCCGTCACCAATATGCACCGCGATGAGATTCTTGATGCAAGCCGACTGCCCATCAGCTATTGCGCCTATTCTGCCTGCTTCCGTGCCGAAGCCGGCTCCGCAGGCCGCGATACCCGCGGTCTTATCCGTCAGCATCAGTTTAACAAGGTCGAGCTGGTTAAGTTTGCCAACCCCGAAAACTCCTTTGAAGAGCTTGAAAAGCTCACCAACGATGCCGAGCGCGTGCTTCAGCTTTTGGGTCTGCCCTACCGCGTTGTCTGCCTTTGCAGCGGTGACCTTGGCTTTAGCTCTGCAAAAACCTATGATATCGAGGTTTGGATGCCCTCCTACAACCGTTATGTAGAGATTTCATCCTGCTCTAACTTTGTTGATTTCCAGGCACGCCGCGCAGCCATCCGCTTTAAGGAGCAGGGCGGCAAGGCACAGCTTGTTCACACCCTCAACGGCTCAGGCGTTGCAGTTGGCAGAACAGTAGCCGCTATCCTCGAGAATTACCAAAATCCCGATGGCAGCGTTACCATCCCCGAGGTTCTTCGTCCCTACATGGGCGTTGACAAGATTTCTAAGCGTTGAGCCAACACCAAGACGCGTTCTTGTGCATACAATAATTAACCCCCGTCACTCCCGCGAAAATGCGATTGGTGACGGGGTTTTTACTTAATATTCCGGCTTAAAATTTGGTAAAAAATAAATCATTGACCGTTTGTTGGATTTGTGTTATAATTTTACAATAAAATTTATTATCGGAGGTTCAATTTTGTTTAAAAAATTAACTGCTGTTATTCTGTTGATGTGTATGCTTATATGCCTTGTTGGCTGCAATGATGATAATTCTGTCTCAAGCAGCAAGGAGTCATCCTCTTTTTCTTCAGTGTCTCCTTCATCAAATAATCAAAGCACACTTTCGTCCACAACAAACAATCCTTCATCCGGCAATCCTTCATCTATCAATCCTTCATCCAACAATTCATTGCCGCAATCTACCGAAACCAGCTCTTTACCCACCGGCTCTGTTAATACAAAAATTCCCGAAAAAACACCCATTCGGGTTATGTCCTACAACATTTTGCATCCCGAATGGTGCAGCACCTCATCCTATGTATCCGTTCAAGGAAGATTTCAGCTGGTAAGGGATATTATATTTGACTACCAGCCCGATGTTGTTGGCCTGCAAGAGGTAGAATCAAGCTGGCACAGCAGAATCAACTCTTACATATGCAACAACAGCGATTACAAATTTGCTTGCAAATATAATAACAATCGCGCTGTCAATATGACCACCTTTATTTATAATTCAAAAAAACTCAAGCTGGTAAAAGAATATGTGGTGGATATAGAATCAAACAGCGATATAAGAGTTTTGTCTGTTGCCGTCTTTGAAAGAATTTCCGACGGATACAATTTTGTGGTTACAAACACCCATCCTGCACCGCCCAAAACCCAGGCAGAAAAATATAAACAACATATGGAAAAGCTGTACGGCCTGTTCAAAGCAGAGATGAAAAATTACAATATGCCATTCATTATGACCGGCGACTTTAATACCACAGAGCAGTCAAGCTACTACACCGATTTTATGAAAAATGTCGGTGTAAAGGATGCAAAATACGAGGCCAAAACCCTTGTAAAAGATTATTGCACCTTCTCGGGCTATAAAACCAAGCCCAAACCCGGCAATTCATATTGCATCGACCACATTTTTGTAAATGACAAAGTAGAAGTTGAAAAGTTTGACGTAATCATCGACCACAGCGTTGAAGAAGCTTCTGACCACATTCCCATTTATGCAGACATAATTTTTAAATAATAAAAATCCGCAGAGGTTTTATAGCCCCTGCGGATTTATTTTTTTCGGTAACATTACTATTTAATTTGCAGCTTTTTTAACGGTTTTAAAATTGGTAGTAACAATATAGCCATAACTATTGCAGATGCAACACCTGCAACTATTCGCATTGGTAATGCAACATAGATTGAATAATAGGATGAAAAATAGCCGTACAGCATATGACTGAATATCATTCCGACCGAATTTATAACAGTAACAACCAGTGCACTTATGCAGGATTCAAGTATGAGTAAAAAGGGATTATAACTCTTTTTAAAGGCATAAAACAACAATCCCATTACCAAACCTCTCGATGCGGCTGCTGCAGCATAAATGAGAGTTGTAGCATCAAAGCCGTAGGTTAACATCTGCACTAAAAATTCGCCTATAAATCCCGTTGCGGCGCCCCATATCGGGCCACCGATTAATGAGACGATTATTACCGGCAAACCGCTGATAGAGATTTTTAACATTCCGCCGAAAACAGCGTTTATTTGCTCGGTTAAAAAGTCAAGCCCGACGTACAGCGCCGTCATAATACTTGCAATACATAAAATCTTAATAAAATTCTTCTTTTTTGACATAAAAAACCCTCCGTTTCTTTGCATAACGCTTATGAAAACGGAGGTTTTGTTTCTTCATTTTCAGTCAGCGGGATGCGACCGCCGCACCGCAAGGAAAACCTTTTCGTTTATTCGGCAACTCCCCGTCCGAACAACACTTAACGCGCACCGGTCTACTCTGTTTACAAGCTGATTATACACCCCTTTTTTTGCTTTGTAAAGATGTTTTTTTAAGCCCCTTTATTTTTTAAAAAAATATGCCTGTTTTTGTTGAAAACTTTTGTAAAATCCCTTGAATTAAATATGATTTTATGCTATAATTTAGGGGTAATTTATTATTAAAAAAATTAAGCATTCGCGTAGCCGTTTTCGGCATAAAAATCAGTAAAAATAAAGGAGAAAAAGACGTGCAAAATTTTAAAGATTTATGGTCTATGGCCATCGAAAATTGTCGCAAACATGTTTCTGTTGTTGCATACAACACTTGGCTTCAATATATGACTCCACTCAACTTTGACGGTGCCACCTTTACCGTCAGCGTTCCCACCGAAATGTACCGTGATGTTATCAGCCAAAATTATCTTCCCGTTTTGCTTGAAACCTTCAAAGAAACCATCGGCATTGAGCCCATCGTAAAATTTATTTGCGAAACCGATGAGTCATCCGATACTTTTGATGAAGATCCCGTTGACATTCTTTCAACCTACACCTTCGCAAATTATGTTGTTGGTGATTCAAACAGCTTTGCTTTTGCCGCATCACGCTCAGTTGCTGAAAAATTTCCTTCAATCAGCTACAATCCCCTGGTTCTTTACGGTCAGTCGGGTGTTGGCAAAACCCACCTTGCTCTTGCAATTTACAACTACATAAAAGCAAAATATCCCGATAAAAAGCTAAAATACATCCGCTCTGAAGAATTTACCAACGATGTTATTACAGGCATTCACAATAACAATATGGCTGAAGTTCGTGAGCAAATGCGTTCAGTTGACGTTTTGCTTATAGACGACATTCACTTTATAGCAGGCAAAACCTCAGTTCAAGAAGAATTTTTTAACACCTTTAACGCTCTTTTCCAATCAAACAAACAGATAATTGTCACCTGCGACCGACCCATCGGCGAGGTTAAAACCCTTGAAGACCGAATCAAAACCCGTCTTGTTGCCGGTTTGCCCTGTGACATTCAGATGCCCGATTTTGAAACCCGTGTGGGCATTATAAGAAGAAATCTTCGTGAAAACAATATGAAGCTTTCTGATGACATTGTTTATTATATTGCTGAGCAAATCACCCAAAACGCCAGACAGCTTGAGGGAGCCATCAAAAAGCTTTCAGCAATCGCCCAGTTTGAAAAAGAGGGCATCACAAGAAGTATTGTGGCAGGCGTTATTCGCGACATTAAAATCGGTCAGCTGCCTGAGCCCGCATCTCCCTCTAAAATCATAGAAGAGGTAGCGCGCACCTATCAGACAGACTCTGAAACCCTGCTTTCGAAAAAGCAAAATGCCGTGGTTGCCAAAAGCCGCCACATCTCAATGTATATAATACGCGAGGTTACCGGACTTCCCCTTGACGAGATTGGTGCATTTTTTGGAAAAGACCACTCCACCGTTCATTATTCAATCAACAAGGTCAAAGCTATGATGGAAACCAATCCGAAAGAGAAAGAAACCATTGAAGATATTATCAAAAATCTTAAGACCTGATTTTTAACAAAATTTTAAACACTAACAATCCTCTTTTCAACAAGCTTTTTAATACCCCATTAATGGTACAGAAGTTTTGACAAATTTTAAAATTGATGCTTTAAAATAAAAATGGCTTGTCCACTGTAAAAAATCCACTTTTCAAAGAATTGACAGCCCCTACTGTTATCTACTATCTATTATTTATTTATATAACCCAAAAAGGGTTATGAAAGGAATGAAACCAATGAAACTCACCTGTTCAAAGCAAGAGCTCAGCGTAGCAGCAAACCACATATCACGAGTTGTCTCGGTTAAATCACCTCTGCCTGTGCTGTCAGGTATTCTTATGACTGCAAAGGGCAACAAGCTTTCACTTTTCGGTTATGACCTTGAGCTTGGAATGACCACAGAAATCCCTGCTGCCATTGATAACGATGGTGTGGCAGTTGTTGAAGCAAAGCTTTTTTGTGATATTGTGCGCCGCCTTCCCGATGACAGCGTAACAATAAGCGTAGATGAGCGTAATCTTTGCAAAATAACCAGCGGAAGAAGCGAATTCAGCTTGCTTTCAATCAATCCCGATGAATATCCCGAGCTACCCACCGTTGATAACGGACAAAGCTTAACCTTGCCCACCGATGTATTACAATCAATGGTGCGTCAAACTGCCTTCGCAGTTGCCGATGTTGGCTCATCAAAGCCCATTCTCACCGGCATCAACTTTAAAATAAGCGGTGGCGTGCTTAAAATGGTTGGTATGGATGGCTACCGCATCTCTATTCGCAGTGAAAAGGTAGATTGTGATAACGAGCTTCAGTTCACCGTTCCTGCAAAGGCACTCAGCGAGGTGCTCAAGCTCATATCTGACGGCAACGATATTACAATTAAGGCATCCACAAGACATATTATATTTGAGGTTGACGGCTACAAAGTAATTTCCCGTTTGCTTGACGGTGAATATTTTGATTATAACAGAGCAGTGCCTACTGTGTTTACCACCACCGTCACCGCCAATACCGCTGAAATGACCAGCACCATCGAGAGAATTAGCCAGGTTATTATTGAGCGTCTTAAAACTCCTATTGTCTGCAATTTCAGCGAAGGCGTTTTCTGCGCAAGCTGTATGACCGAAATAGGTAACGCTCGCGATGAAATTAATGTTGAAATGACCGGTGAAGAGGTAAATATGGGCTTCAACAGCAAATATTTGCTTGATGCACTGCGGGCATCCGAAACCGATCAGGTAAAAATCAATATAGGCAGTCCCCTCTCTCCCATAACCATTGTTCCCACAGAGGGCGACAGCTTCGTGTTTGTTGTGCTTCCGGTGAAGATAAGATGATGGAAAAGATTATAATTAACACTCCTTTTATCCGCCTTGACGCTTTTCTTAAATTTTCAGGAATGGTTGGAACGGGCGGCCAGGCAAAAATCGTTATTAACGAAGGTCTCGTTAAGGTAAATGATGAAATTTGCACAGCCAGAGGAAAAAAGCTCTTTGGTGGTGAAAGGGTAGAATTTGAAGGACAGAGTGTCACAGTAGTCAAGGAGGAATAACCTTGAAAGCGGTTGACATTGAATTTCAAAATTTCCGCAATTTAAAGGCGGGGCAGTTAATATGCCATCCGTCGGTAAACGTAATATACGGCGATAATGCCCAGGGCAAGACCAATCTGCTTGAGGCCTTGTGGCTTTTTACCGGAGCGCGCTCCTTTCGAGGCGCAAAAGACAGCGAATGTGTTGCCCACGGTCAAGAAAGTGCACGACTAAATCTCAGCTTTGAAGCAAAGGATGGTTGCCACAAATCCACCTTGGATATTGGCGGACGCCGTCTTGCTGCATTAGACGGCGTCACCCTTAAATCATCGGGTGAGCTGGCAGGCAATTTTAATGCTGTGGTATTTTCTCCTACCCATCTTTCGTTAATTAAAGATGGGCCGGGGGGAAGGCGGCGTTTTATTGACACCGCCATCGGTCAGCTTTGGCCAAAATATATTACAATTTTAAAAAGCTATACCCATTGCCTTGCTCAGCGCAACGCTCTTTTAAGAGATGTTAAATATCACAGTCAGCTTTACGATATGCTTGAGGTTTATGACAGCGAGCTGGCAAAGTTCGGCAGCAAAATTATAGAGTATCGCAACCGTTATGTAGATCGCCTTAAAGAAAACATAGGTGATATTTACGGCGGCATATCGGGTGGAAAGGAAAAGCTTGGTCTCAGCTATGAATCAAGTGGCGGAGCAAGCGCCGATACGCTTCTTACGTCGCTAAAAGAAGCGTATCGAAGCGATATTTCCACAGGCACCACCTCGGTGGGCCCTCACAGGGACGAGCTGTATGTAACGGTCAACGGAACCGATGCAAGGGCTTATGCCTCGCAGGGGCAGCAGCGCTCGGCAGTCATCGCCCTTAAAATGAGCGAGGCAGCGGTAATGACCCAGGTTTCGGGTGAGCATCCCGTAGCGTTGCTCGACGATGTTATGAGTGAGCTTGACGAAGGCAGGCAGGAGTATATTTTAAACCACATAAAAGATTGGCAGGTCTTTATCACCTGCTGTGACCCATCCTCTGTTAAGCTTCTAAAAGAGGGTGCTGCCATAAAAATGAAGGACGGTTTAATCGTTAACGAAAACCGATAAGGGGTGAAATGCTGTGTATATCCACTTAGGTCAGGATATTTCTGTTATGCAAAAGGATATCATCGGCATTTTTGACCTTGACACCTCAACCAATTCAAAACGAACGAGAGATTATCTTTCGGCGGCCGAGCTGCAGGGGGATGTAATAAGCATCACCAACGAGCTGCCGAAAACCTTTATAGTGTGCCGCAGTAAAGAGCGAAAAAGCGGCCGAATAATATATCTTTCACAAATATCATCAACAACATTGTTAAAGCGTTCTTTTAAACTTTTAAAGTTTGACATAAAAGAAGAAACGGTATAATGATAGTTGTTTGTCGAAACGCTTGAAAGCGCTTCGACAAGCCGCTTTTTAAGCGGATATAGCAAAATTAAATTCTATGATTTAATTTTGCACAACATTCATTGCAATGGATATGGACAAATTTTCAAAGAAAATTTGCCGCAAAATCAAAGATTTTGTGTCGAAACAAGTTTGTTTCGACTAACTATAACCATTATAAAATAAAAATGCGGACGGCGAATCAGTCGCACAAAAAACGCCAAATCCGATAGTCGCCAAACTATATCGATACGAAAACACTATGTAATCACACCGAAGGAATTTGTGTTTTTTGATTTTCAAATATCAATTATAATTTGGCAAAATATATTATACTACAATTTGACATAAATCGCAAGGGCAATTAAGAACTTTCATTATTTATATCAACACCGAAAAGACGACTTTAACCCCTATAATGATTGTTGTTTGTCGCAACGCTTGAAAGCGCTTCGACAAGCCACTTTTTAAGCGGATATAGCAAAATTAAATTCTATGATTTAATTTTGCACAACATTCATTGCAATGGATATGGACAAATTTTCAAAGAAAATTTGCCGCAAAATCAAAGATTTTG
>JAZRNV010000101.1:0-3691 GCA_045648425.1 Acutalibacteraceae bacterium
GGGTGAAGAAATTCTCGAGGCAGAGGTCGCCATAACCTACGGCGTGTTTATTCAGACGATTATTGATTTCTTTATCATTGCATTGTCCATCTTCATCGTGCTTCGCATCATTATGACCGCTCAAAAGAAGGCGGAAGAGCTCAAAAAGAAGAAGGAAGAGCAGATTCAAGAAGAAGCTGCCGCACCTGCAGAGACCGAAATTACTCTTCTTAAAGAAATTCGTGATATGCTGAAAAAGGAAGAAAAAGCCGAATAATTTTAAAAGACCGTGCAGACGAGAAGTCGCACGGTCTTTAAGCTTTAATACATATTGTGGCCACAAAGCCGTTGGGGCAGGCAAGCGCTTCAAAACGGCAGGATGGGTCAGAGCACAAAGGTGTGCCATTTTGAAAGGATACATCTTTAACCCCTTGCCAAACACCTTGACCCGTCAGCTTACCAAAACTTTCGGCAGCCGTCCAAAAACGGTAAAAATCCTCTAAATTATCTGTGTCGGGGCACAGCCGTTCAACCACCCGACGGGGAGGAGTGGCGATTTTTTCAATATCCACACCGATGGGATGGGCCGAGAGAGCGCAAACAACGGCATTTTTGCTGTGGCTGATAGAAATGTGGCAATCGGTCCCTTTTATAAAGGGCTTTCCGCTTTCTTCAGCGCATAGCACAACCTCATTTTCAGACATACCCAGCACATTTTTCGCCAATTTGCGAATGAGCATATCGGCACAAATGCATGCTCGCTTATCCTCATAAAGGCGCAACCGTTTACACCTGAGCTTACGCTCCTCACTCATAAGGTCGTATGCTCGGCGCAAGGTCTGCATATCCTGCAGGTCTGTTAAGATAAGGTCGAAATAATACAAATTGTTCATCATGAGATGATAATAGCATAAAAATCTCGTTGGTGCAAGTGTTTGGTTCGGTTGACATGGCGCGGTAAATGTGTTATCATTCAAGTTCAAAGGAGTGAAATCTCACCAAATGGGAATAGTTGAACTGATTTTAACGGCCGTGGGCCTGTCTATGGATGCCTTTGCTGCGGCAATATGCAAAGGGCTTAATATGAAAAAGATAAATCATAAGCACGCCTTTATAATAGCCCTGTTTTTTGGCGGATTCCAGGGGCTGATGCCCTTTATCGGTTGGGTGCTGGGCAAGCAGTTTGAGGATTACATCACCAATTTCGACCATTGGATTGCCTTTGGTTTGCTGGCCTTTATTGGCGGAAAAATGGTTATAGAGGCCCTTAAAAAGGATGAAGACGAGTGCGATTGCTGCTGCGATGCCTTTGACGTTAAAGATATTTTTATGCTTGCCGTTGCCACCAGCATAGATGCATTGGCGGTAGGCATAACCTTTGCAACTCTTAAAATGGATTTAGCTCAAACCGGCATTGCCGTTGGTCTGATTGCTGCCGTAACCTTCGGTTTTTCCTACGGTGGTGTTGCTATCGGCAACCGCTTCGGTGCTCGCTTTAAAAGCAAGGCGGAGCTGGCAGGCGGCGTGATATTGGTGCTTATCGGCGTTAAAATTTTGCTGGAGCATTTAGAAATAATAAGCTTTTAATAAAAAACCTCGCAGCTTTTTTTGCTGCGAGGTTTTGCTTTTTAACTTATTCCAAATGACTTTGTCACAGGGTCTTGAAACAGGGGAATATGAATAGGATAAAAGGTAAAAAATACAAAGCACAGAGCAATAATGGCGAGAACTATCAGCGAGCTTTTGGCAGATAATATACACCTGAATCGGTTTTTTATAAAAACTGTTTCAATATAAAAGGCGGCTGCAACGGCAATAAAATATATGGCAATGTTAAACCAGTCAGCGTTAACGCCCAATGCGCCGGTGTAGAGATAGTATAAAGAGGGAATAATGATAAGCCCAAGAAGCACGCCAACAAGCTTGCCGCACCAAAAAAAGGGATAGTCCTTTTTCAGCAATCTGTTTTCAAACAAAGCAAATAAAAGCATAGGCACAAAAAAGAGCTTCATGTGCTCCCAAATGGATTCGTTAACGGCAGAAAAGAAGGCAACAAAGGGGGATTTGTTTGCCCATTCGTATAAGTAGTGCAGCAAAACGCCTCCACCGCCCACAAAAAAGAATCCTGCAATCTGCAGCTGCTTTAAAGAAAAATTGGTCATATTCACGCCCTCCTCGGGATAAAATTATATGTAAAAAAGGGCTGATTATGAGAAAGGGTAAAAAGATTGCCGATTCAACGGGGTAATTGCAATAAATGCTTGACAAAAGTGAGGGTATATATTAAAATATAACGGTCAAAACGAGGTGTGGCGCAGTTGGTAGCGCGGGTGGTTTGGGACCATCAGGCCGCAGGTTCGAGACCTGTCACCTCGACCAAAATCATCAACATTCGTTGATACGAAGAAAGTCCTTATTTCAAGGGCTTTCTTTGTTTTTGTGTAAAAATTTATATTCCAACCTAAAACAAACTTATATAAAAAATGAAACCCTCTGCTCGAGGGTTTCATTTTTTTGTTATAAAGTCTTGCACCCGTGCAAGGTTTTAATTTGTGTATAAAATTCTGTTCTTACCATAATGTATAAAAGAACTTCATATATTTGTCTTATAATGATAATTAATCTCTTAAATCACCGCCGTAATATGACTTAGAATACCAATATCTTCCTGTACACTTGATTGACCTCTTTGTGCCATCGGTGTATTCTACTTCTATTGAAACGGGTTTTATTGCGGCTACTGAGCCATTATAAACAACAGGATCCCAGTATCCTGTTTTCTGTTGACCAGCATTAATCGGTCCCGTGACCTTTAGACGCATAGTGTGTTCTCTTTTTATAGAACAATACGCAGGACTTCCCATACGGTCATAGAATTTTATTGTAAACCAAATATATGCAATTTGTTTGCTTGAATGATTGGTGTACTTAATTGATGGTTCAACACCTGCAGCCGAGTTTATATCCCAATCAATTTGTTGTATTGTCAGAATATCATTTTTCATCGGATCAAGTATTAATTCTTGCGCAATTCCGCAACGTTTACATTCATAATTAGACCACTCATGTCCCAATGCTGGAATAATTTGTTGTTCGACAATAATTTCATAACAAGTTGAGCATTTTTCACCCTTGGTTAATCCTGTTTCCGTACATGTGGCTTCTACTGCCGGGATAGATACTGTTGTGTGAGTATGAGATGAAGACTGGTCTCCTCCAGATACACCACCTCCAGATATATCACAAGCAGATAAAGATAACGTGGTTATTGCTGCAAGTACAGTTGCGAGTAGTTTTTTCATTTTCTTTTCCTCCCAAAAATAAACATAAATAAAAAAGTGCGGCAACCGAAGTTGTCGCACCGAAAAGCGCAAACTCCGATTGTCGCCAAACAAATTACAAGTAGTGAGGATTTCTCCATACACAATAGCTTGTTGGAATTTGCGTTTTTACCAAATTCATAAAACTATTGTGTTCGCAAAAAGGGTATAATACCCCCTATGAAATAAAAAAGTCCTCCTACTTAATATGTAATTTGTTTGGCATATATATTATATCACCATTTCAGAGGAAATTCAATATATTTTATAAAAAACAGTTTGAAACCCTATTGCGAAATAGATGAATTATTGATACCCGTGCAAGACTTTATAAAGTAAAAGTCTTTCTTGTATCAATCTTGCATTTATTAGGCAAAAAAGCCAAGAGCGTT
>JAZRNV010000102.1:0-9744 GCA_045648425.1 Acutalibacteraceae bacterium
AGTTTGATTATCTTAATGGCAAAATCCATAGATAAGTCGACAAGCTTATTTTCTTTCATAATCCTCACCTCTACAAATATTATAGCATATTTAATGAAATATTGCTACGCAATATGAAATAATCCTTTGGATTATGAAATATTTTGCCTTGGCGGCAAAATGTGAAATAAAATAAATCCCTCATACGCCGCAGCGTATTTCATAGCGACAGCTATTTCATAACGCGAAGCGTGATTTCACAAATCCCGCAAGGGATTTATTTCATTGAAAAGAACCCACACTTGTCGTAGACAAATGTGGGTTCTTTTCTGGCGGAGAAAGAGGGATTTGAACCCTGGCGCCGATTTTCTCCGACCTACTCCCTTACCAGGGGAGCCCCTTCACCACTTGGGTATTTCTCCAAAAATATCAGCGGAGCGGCAGCTCATTGCCGTTCACTCCGCTATTATATCAGTATTTTATTCAAATGTCAACTGGCAAATGCTTAAAATCAGCCCATATTTTTAAAAAGATTTGGGTCGGCTTTAAGCTCTGCGAAGGAAGGGTTGACCTTATCTTTTTCGCTGAGCAAAATATCCTCAACCTTATGGAGAGGCCACTCCACACCGATGTCGGGGTCGTTCCACATAAGGCCGCCCTCATCGTCGGGATGATAAAAGTCGGTGGTCTTATAGCAAAATTCTGCCTCGTCGCTGAGCACCATAAAGCCGTGAGCAAAGCCGGGGGGCAGATAAAACTGCTTTTTGTTTTCGGCGGTCAGCTCAACGCCGTACCATTTTCCGAAGGTGGGAGAGTTGCGGCGCAAATCAACGGCTACATCATAAACCGAGCCGCGAATGACGCGCACCAGCTTGCCCTGGGGAAACTGCTTTTGAAAGTGGAGCCCTCTCAGCACACCCTTGCGAGACATCGATTGATTATCCTGCACAAAGACCATATCCAGCCCTTCGGCCGCCATATCCTGCTGATTGTAAGTCTCCATAAAATAGCCACGGTGGTCGCCGTGAAGGGTGGGCTCGATGATGCACAGCCCATCTATATCAAGACGGGTAACTTTAATCTGTCCCATACTCAAACCTCTTTCATAATTTGGGCGATTTTGTCGCCGTTGCCCCACACAGCAGGTGAGTCATAGGGGCGGTCGGGGAAAGCGCCGTATTGCAGCTTAATATCAAAGCCGCTTTCGGCTATAAAACGCTCAACACGGTCACAAAGAGGGGTGGGGTTGCCCGAGCAGATGTTAATGATGCCCGTTACCTCGCTTTGCATTGCGGCTGCGGCAACCTGACGGCAAAACTCATCATAATCAAGAAAATCGTATTTGTTTTTGCCTGTTGTAAAAGGAAACTCCTTTTTCCCATTCTCTGCGGCGGCAACAATTTTTGCAAAAATGGAGTTGCCTGCCTTTGAGGTGCCCACTATATAATAGCCCCGAAGCCACTGAAATTCTGCTTCCGCCTGCTTGCAGATGAGCGCTGCCGCCTCACGCAGGGCGTTTTTGGCGATGCCGTACATCGAAAGGGGGCGGCAGGGCGTGCTTTCGTCTATTGCGCCCTCATAAAAGCCGATTTCGTGCATACTGCCCAGGGCGCATATGCGGCATTTGTTGGCGGCAAGCTCTTTTATGAAACGGGTGTGCAGGGGCAAATCCTCCATATGAGCGTCAGAGTTGTGCACAAACCCGTCACGCCACGCCATATGAAGCACAACGTCGGGCTTGCCGAAATATTCGTAGGGCTTTTCTATCTTGAAAAGATTGCAGTCAATGCGCTCTGCACGGCTGTCAACGCAAGAGGTGTTGAAATCTGCGGCAACTACCTCTGCACCCATATCACACAGGGCAGAAACAGTGCCCCTTCCAAGATAACCTGCGGCGCCTGTTACTAAAATTTTCATTTTCTGTCTCCGTACATACGGGCGTAATAATCTTTATATTCGCCCGATAATATTGTTTGCCACCAATCTTTGTTATCAAGATACCACTTAATGGTCAGCTTGATGCCGTCGGCAAACTTGGTTTCGGGCAGCCAGCCCAGCTCGGTGTGGATTTTGGTGGGGTCAATGGCGTAGCGCATATCGTGACCCTTGCGGTCGGCGACATAGGTAATGAGCTCTTCGCCCTTGCCCAGCTCTTTACAAATAAGCTTGACTATGTCGATGTTTTTCATCTCGTTATGACCGCCAACGTTGTAAACCTCGCCCACCTTGCCCTTGTGCAAAATCAAGTCTATGGCCTTGCAATGGTCGGCAACGTAGAGCCAGTCACGAACATTCTCACCCTTGCCGTAGACGGGCAGGGGTTTGTCGTTAAGGCAGTTGGCAATCATAAGAGGAATCAGCTTTTCGGGGAAGTGGTAGGGTCCGTAGTTGTTAGAACAACGGCTGATAGTGACGGGCAAGCCGTAGGTGCGATGATATGCAAGCACCAACAGGTCTGCGGCTGCCTTGCTGGATGAATAGGGGCTACTGGTGTGTATGGGGGTTTGCTCGGTAAAAAACAAGTCGGGTCGGTCGAGAGGTAGGTCGCCGTAAACCTCATCGGTTGACACCTGGTGATAGCGGTCAATGCCGTATTTGCGGCAGGCGTCCATCAGCACGGCGGTGCCCATAATGTTGGTGCGCAAAAATACGTCGGGATTTTCGATAGAGCGGTCGACGTGACTTTCGGCGGCAAAATTAACCACCACGTTGGGCTGCTCTTTTTCAAAAATATCATAGATGGCCTCTCGGTCACAGACGTCGGTTTTATAAAAAACAAAGTTGGGGTTTGTCATTGCCTCTGCAAGGGTGGACATATTGCCTGCATAGGTAAGGCAGTCCACACATACGATGCGATAGTCGGGATGAGCCGACAGCATATGATAAACGAAGTTGGAGCCGATGAAGCCCGCTCCGCCCGTAACAATAAGAGTCATAACAGAAAACCTCTTTCTTTTAATAGATAACCTTACCGTCGGCAACCTTGAGCAAATGCTCGCCGTAGGGCGATTTGCCGTAAAGGTCGGCCGTCTTTTGCAGCTCTTCGCGGGTGATCCAGCCGTTGCGGTAGGCAATCTCTTCAGGCGCGGATATTTTAACTCCTTGACGCTTTTCTACCATCTGCACAAAGGCGCCTGCTTCTAACAAACTATCCATCGTGCCGGTGTCAAGCCAGGCAAAGCCGCGACCTAAAATCTCGGCACGCAGGGCATCCTTTTTAAGATACATATCGTTGAGGGTGGTAATTTCAAGCTCGCCTCGGGCAGAGGGCTTTACCTGACGGGCGAGCTCTGCTACACCCTTGGGATAGAAATAAAGCCCTGTGATGCAATAGTTGGATTTGGGATTTTTGGGCTTTTCTTCAACTGAAAGCACCTTGTAGTTTTTGTCGAACTCCATAATTCCGAAGCGCTCGGGGTCATTGACGTAATAGCCAAAGACGGTAGCATAGCCCTCGTGGGCGCTTTTTACTGCGTTTTTAAGTCGGCTGATAAAGCCGCCACCGTAAAAAATGTTGTCGCCCAAAATCATTGCGCAGGGCTCGTCACCGATAAACTCCTCACCCAGAATGAAGGCCTGAGCCAATCCGTCGGGAGAGGGCTGCACCTTATAGCTGAGGTTGATGCCGTAGCGACTGCCGTCGCCCAAGAGACGCTCAAAATTTGGCAAATCTTCAGCGGTTGAAATTATAAGAATATCTTTGATGCCTGCAAGCATCAGGGTAGAAAGGGGATAAAAAATCATGGGCTTGTCATAAACAGGCAGCAGCTGCTTTGAGGCAACCATTGTTAAGGGGTAAAGACGTGTGCCTGCACCGCCGGCAAGAATTATACCTTTCATACGTTTCCTCCATTAAGGCGCATCCCGCAATATTCAAGCATATGAACGGGAGACAGCTTTTCTTTATAATCATAGCAAAAATCGGTTGCTGATTTAACAAAATCAAGATTGATGTCTTGGGCGTCGGTAAAGACCGAGATACCCTCGGGAGAATAAAAGGGGGCGCCAACCACCTCGGGATTGTTGGTGAGCAGCTTGCGGTCATACATTATGGCTTCACATGCTCTGAGTGTATAGCCGTGACCGCCCTTTTGCATAACCTCAAGCAGACATTTTGAGGCCTTTATGCGCTGCAGATTTTCTAAATAGGGCATTTTGTCGATATAGTGAATTTTATCGGTAAGACGCCGCTTATCCTCGGGTACGCCCGTGATGTGAAAATCGCACCTCAGACCTGCACCGTCAAGCCGCTCAAAGGCCGCAAGAATATCATCAAGGCGGTCTTTGGCCTTGCCTACAAAATAGATATCACTTGGGGGAATATCACTGCTTTGGGGCACGGGATAGCTTGAGTAAACCAGGGGATAATATTCAAGGCCGTACTCTTTTGCATCCTGCTGGTCGAAGGAGAGCACCAGGTCAAAGCGCCGCTTGATCTCGTCAACGGGTACGTCGGGACAATGGGCCACCATATCCTGATAATGGCATACGAATTTCCCATCGGGGTAGTGTTTTTTAAGGTAATCCAGCAGCCCGTATTTGATGAGGTAGCACCTGCGGATGAAAAACACAAAGCAGATGGGACGCTCGTCGGCAAACTTATGGCGGAACATCATGGGGTTCCAGATGCTTTTAAAGGGCATATCAAATTTGCGATTGAGAAGCCCTGAAAAATGGGCTTTGTATAAGAAGGTGAGCAGGCGGCTGTTGCTGTCGATGGGCTTGCAGAGGTAAAGGGCGTTGTCAAGATGGTTGACATCATCGTAGGGGATGGTGTAAAAATCGTTGGCGTAGCCAAACACCACGTAATTATAGCCGTAATCCTGCATACCGCTCACCGCCTTTTGCACATAAAATTCCTTTTTAATAATAGTACAATTTTTCTCTATTGTCAATAAAAAGGCACTTGACAAAAGCATAAAGCCAATTAATAATTATCCAAAAGGAGTGTGACTTATGAAAAAGCGATTGCCCTATATCATTGCGACGGTGATAATATTTGCCGTCGAGTTTTTTATCGCCCTTTATGTAAGGGATGATATTATACGCCCATACATAGGTGATGTGCTTGTGACGGTGCTGCTTTGTACTTTGGTAAGAAGCATATACATAAAGCCCATCAAGGGGCTTTGGCTGTGGGTGTTTGCCTTTAGCATTTTTGTTGAGATAACCCAATATTTTCACCTGGCTGACCTTTTGG
Source organism: Acutalibacteraceae bacterium (assembly GCA_045648425.1). GTDB lineage: Bacteria > Bacillota > Clostridia > Oscillospirales > Acutalibacteraceae > RGIG2206. The sequence continues at coordinate 5,180 of JAZRNV010000102.1, forward strand.
GCATCAAAAACACCGCTGTCAGGATAATAATGGGCGGCAGCTTTTCATTTATAGACATACTTTGCTATTTTGTGGGATGCCTTGCCTTTATGTTGGCAGAAAAAGCGGTGAAAAAGAGTGCGCGCTGATGCTTTTTCTTGACAAAAGGCAGCGTTTAATTCATAATATAAACAGATAGGTTATATGAATTTACACCGATTTTTCGGAGGATAATATGAAAAAAATTTCTACCAATACCATGAGGCGCTTACCCCGTTATTACCGTCTGCTTGACGAGATGGTCAAATCGGGTCAGGACAAAACCTCATCGGGCAAGCTTGCCAAAATAATGGGCCTTAATGCAAGTCAGATAAGAAATGACCTTAACTGCTTTGGCGGCTTTGGTCAGCAGGGATACGGCTACAACACTCTTCTGCTCAGAGATGAGATTGGGCGCCTTTTGGGTCACGACCGTCATTTTGGCTGCATTGTTATCGGTGCAGGCAATTTGGGCCGCGCTCTTATATCTCACATCAATTTTAAAGATTTGGGCTATCGCCTGGTGGGCGTTTTTGACAGCAACGAGGCCTTCGCCGGTCAGATGGTGGCGGGTATGCCCATCCGCCATATCAGCGGGCTGGATGATTTTTGCCGTCTTGAAAAGCCAACGGTGGCTGTCATTTGTGTGCCCAAAGAGGCCACCCGCGATTTGGGTGAGCAGCTTTACCGTTTGGGGGTAAAGGCGTTGTGGAATTTCAGCCCCTATGACCTTAGCGTTGAGCTGCCCGACGTTATAGTTGAGAATGTGCATCTTGAAGACAGCTTGATGGCCTTGGGCTATAAAATTCAGGAAAAGTTTTATCCTGATGAGCTGTTTATCTCTTTTGATAAATAAGATTTTGAAACGAGGCAATTTTTATGAGCGAAAGAGCAAAGCGCTATCATTTGCTTGACGAAATACGTGGCTTTGCCATTTTATGTATGGTTTTCTTTCACGGCTTTTATCTTATGGGTGAGGTTTTCAGCTGGGGTATCGGCAGCACCTTGCTTAACTTTTTTATGCCTGCCGAGCCGGTTTTTGCCTGCTTGTTTATAATTATGTCGGGTATAAGCAGCCGTTTGTCAAAAAACAACGCCCTCAGAGGCGCTAAGCTGCTTATGATTGCCACCCTGGTTACCTTTGTGACCTACGGAATGCAGCTTGCAGGGGTGAGCGGTGTGGTTATCTGGTTTGGCATTTTGCACCTTTTGTCGGTAGCTATGCTTTTTTATGCCGCAACCGAAAAGGTGATTAATAAAATTCACCCCATAATTGTTGTGGCTATATGTGCGGCGCTTTTTATTGTGACCTATAACCTTGAGTTGGGCTATATTGGCGTAGGTCGGTGGACCTATGAGCTGCCTACGGCCATTGCCTTTAACCGCTATATTTATCCCTTTGGAGTAACCGCTCCCGGCTTTTTCTCGGCTGATTATTTTCCCGTATTTCCTTGGATTTTTGTTTTTATTGCAGGCACCGCTGTGGGCAAGCCCTTTGGCGAGGGAAGAGTGCCCAAGCTTTTCAGCGGCCGTCACGTTCCTTTTTTTGCATTCTGCGGCCGCCACTCACTTATTATCTATCTTGCGCATCAGCCGATTTTGTACGGCGCGTTCTTCTTAATCAATAAAATTATTTAAAAAATCGATAATTTGTTATTGACAAACGATAACAGACGTGCTATTATACTGCCAAAGGGAGTGCCCCTTTGGCAGTTTTTGTCTTTATTTATCCGTTTAAAGAAGGGATGAGCTTAATGATTAAAAGCAAATGGTCAGCCATAATAACCGCTATACTGTGTATGTTGATTTTTGTGGCGCTAATAGTGATGATAGGTGTTATGCCATCTATTGCCCAGTGGTATTATACCTCTGTTCGCAAGGGCACGGCAGGGGACGGTAAGCCCTTGCTTTACGCTTTTTACTTCTGCGTGCCTGCTGCCTTTTTAGCTATTTACCACATAATCAGGTTGATGCTTAACATTCAAAAGGGCAAGGTGTTTGAGCTAAGAAACGTAACCCATTTAAGATTATTGTCTTGGTGCTGCGCCTGGGTGGCTGTGGCAACCTTTGTGGCAGGCATATTTTATATGCCGTTGCTTATTATAAGCTTTGCCGCCGTCTTTTTCTGCCTTTTTATTCGTGTGCTGCGCCTTGTGCTGGCAGAGGCGGTTGAGATTAAAAACGAAAATGAACTGACCATATAGGAAGGTATATTATGCGAATTGTTGTTAATCTTGATGTGATGATGGCCAAGCGAAAAATCTCATCGGGGGAGCTGGCCAAAAAAATAGACTTGACCCCTGCCAATCTGTCCATCCTTAAGACGGGACGGGCAAAGGCGGTGCGCTTTTCTACCCTGTGCGCCCTGTGTGAGGCCCTGGACTGTCAGCCGGGGGACATTCTTGAATTCAGAAGAGATGAGGAGGATGAGGAGGATGAGTGATATGGATTATACTGCAACCCCTGCAACCGAAACCGCGCCGACTGTTTCGACAGGTGTTTTTAGGGTGCCCACCAAGGGCAAGGATATGGTGTTTGCCCTGCTTTTCTTGGTTGTAAGCATACTGTGGGCCGATTTTGCCATCTTTGGCGGTTTTGACCTGGGGTATACCGTTGCTGCAGGTGCTATGGGCTTGTTGACCGTTGTTTACCCTATGACCAAGCACCGCTTATCTCTTTTCGGTACCTTTTATGCAACCTGTTCCTTGGCGATAACCTCGACCTTTTATATGTACACAGGCCACTTTTCAAAGTTTGTGCTCTTTTTCTGGGCATTCTTTTTGATGGTGCTTGCTCTTATCAACAATACCCGTCTTGCCCGTCGCGGCTGGAAACAGCTGGGGGATGCCTTTAAGCAGATATTTGCCGTGCCCTTCAGGCGTGTGGGCAACACCTTTGCCTCGCTGTTTTACACCGAAAGCGCCGATGCCAAAAAGAAGACGGGCGGCGTGCTTATCGGCTTGGCCTGCTCTCTGCCCGGTCTTGTTGTGGTGATACCCATTCTTTGCTCCTCGGATGCCGCCTTTGAGGCGCTTATCAACAATCTTTTTGCCGACGGAGTAGGCCGAGTCATCTTTGCTGTGATTGTGGGTGTTACCTTGTTTGGTCTTGCTTTTGCATCGGTTTTTGCCGCCACCCACGGTATGGTCAAAGTTGAAGGAGAATCCGCCTCTGAGAAGAAAGAAAAAGGCATTTCGGCAACTCCCATCGTGGCCTTTTTGAGTATGTTTGTGGCGGTTTATTCCGTTTACCTTTTGTCACAGCTTGCTTATTTCTTTAACGCTTTTTCAGGAATTTTGCCCGAAAACTTTACTGTTTCGGAGTATGCACGACGGGGCTTTTTTGAAATGGCGGTTATTTGTGCCATTAATATAGCCATTATAAGCTTTACTCTGCTTATGAGCAAAAAGGATCAAAAGGGCAACCGTCCTTTGACGGTGCGCTTGCTTTGCCTGTTTATCTGTCTTTTCTCATTGGTTATTGTGTCAACCGTTGTGGGCAAGCTGGTGCTTTATATGAGCGAGCACGGACTTACCGAGCTTAGAGTTTACACCTCTCTGTTTTGCATTTGTGCGGCCATTGTTATTATTTGTGTTGTCATCCGCCTTTTTGTGCGCCGCTTTGCATATTTCAGAGTGGCGGTGGCTATGCTGGCGCTTATTTCGGTGTTGGTTGCTTTTGCCGACGTTAACACAACCATCGCAAGATACAACACCGAAAGTTATCTCAGCGGACGCCTTGAGGAAATGGACGTCTACTATCTTCAGAATTTGGATTCTGCTGCCGTGCCACAGCTTGTAAAGCTGATGAACTGTGAAGATCAAGAGGTGTCAAGGCAAGCTGCAACAGCTCTCGTTTGGTTTGCAGATAATGTGGGCACCGTAACCAACGAATATGATGATGTTAGTGGCAAGTTTACGGGCTGTTACTTTAAGCCCTATGACCAATCGGATTTCAGAGAGTTTAATTTGGCGGATTATAAAGCCCAAAAGCTGATAGCTGAAAATTGGGAGAAAATAGTCGCCAACAGCGATTATTATAACGTATATATTGGTAAGCCGTTATAAGGAGAGTTTATGAACAAGCAAGTTATTAACGCCGCAAAGATAAGCGCTGTCGGCATATTGAACTTAATGAGCGGCTATGGTTTTGCCTATTTATTACCAACGGTTTTGGCGGTTGCATTAAATCTTACAAAAGGTGCTGTCAACAATCCCGACGGCGAGACCTTTATGTTTTTTGGTTGGTTGATACTGGCCGCTATGATAGCGGCGCTGGTTGCTTTTGTTGTTTTAAGCATAGTGACCGTTAAAAACCTTAAGTTTAAAGGTTTGATTTTAACGGTTTTGCTGGCGTTAATGGTTGCGGGCTTTACCTTATGCGCCATACATAACCAAATATACTACGCCAGATTGTTTAAGGATATATGCTCCCTTTTAAACAGTTGATGACCGACTAACGGAGGAACGACTATGAAACTTAAAAAAATATCTGTTATAGCCCTTATTGTTGGCGCGCTGACGGTGGTTGCAAGTCTGGCGTATCCC
>JAZRNV010000103.1:0-6718 GCA_045648425.1 Acutalibacteraceae bacterium
AATTGCATATCCCGTTGGTGCGATGGTTGACAGGTGTGAATAATGGATGTTGTGCAAAATTAAATCATAGAATTTAATTTTGCTATATCCGCTTAAAAAGTGGCTTGTCGAAGCGCTTTTAAGCGTTTCGACAAACAACAATAATTATAAAAAGAGCAGGTTGTGATTAAACACAACCTGCTCTTTTTATTAATTCTCATAAAAAGCTTTTATTGCTTTATAGCACATGTAAACATCAAGCTTAGATACAACCTCAAAGGGAGAGTGCATTGAGAGCACAGGAACACCCAGGTCAACAACATCAACTCCCAGGTTTGCGATATACATTGCAACTGTACCACCGCCACCGGCGTCAACCTTACCAAGCTCGCCGGTTTGCCAAACAACATTGGCATTGTTAAGAATTGATCGAATTTTGCCTACAAATTCTGCTGAAGCATCTGAACTGCCGGATTTGCCGCGAGCACCTGTGTATTTTGTTATGCAGGCACCGCAGTTGATAAACGCAGCATTTTTCTTTTCAAAGACATCGCTGAAGGTGGGATCAAAAGCTGCGTTTACATCTGCAGACAAGCACTCTGAATTTGAAAGGGCAATTTCACCGTTACCACCTTGCATTTCTGCAATTTGATGAACAAAATATTTAAGATATGATGAATTAAGGCCTGTGTTTCCGTCTGAGCCGATTTCTTCCTTGTCGGCAAGAACAGTTACCGTTGTGTGATTGGGCGCTTCTACGTCAAATGAAGCCATTACTGCAGGGTATGCGCATACTCTGTCATCGTGACCGTATGCGCCAATCATTGAGCGGTCAAAACCTATATCAGATGCTTTTGCAGCGGGAACCATTTCAAACTCTGCTGATAAGAAATCTTCTTCAACTATGCCGTATTTCTGATTAAGAATATTAAGAATGTTAAGCTTAATTAAGTCTGATTCGTTTCCTGCAGCAAAAGGTCGGCTACCAATTACAATGTTGAGTTCTTCCCCTCTTATTCCGTCTGCAAGGGTGCGCTTTGATTGTTCTTGACCGAGATGGGGCAGCAAGTCTGTAATTACAAATTGGGGCTCCCCTTCTTCTTCTCCGATTGATACCTCTATTTTGCTTGAATCACGCAATACAGCTACACCGTGCAGAGACAGTGGAATAGTAGGCCATTGATATTTGCGAATACCACCATAGTAGTGGGTTTTGAAATAAGCAATGCCTTCATTCTCATATAAAGGGTTGGGCTTAAGGTCGAGACGGGGTGAATCGATATGAGCGGCTGCAATTTTTACACCATCTTGAATGGGATTTTTGCCAAATACGCACAAGATAACGGCTTTTTCGCGATTGTTAAGGTACACCTTATCTCCGGCATTATATTTGGCGGTGTAGTCGAATTCAACATAACCTCTTGCTTTGGCTTGTCTGATAATTTCAGTTACTGATTCACGCTCTGTTTTTGCAATATCCAAAAAGCTTTTATAACCCTCGCAAAAATCATAACCTGCATCAATTATATCGTTATCGCAGGCGGCATAGGCGTTTTTCTTTTTATAAAAAAGCTCTTCTTTAATCTGGTCGATGGTCTTAGACATAAGATTCATTCCTTTACTATAAAATCAATTATTGCCTGGGTCTGTGCTTTTAATTGGTCGAGATTGCTATTGTTCTCGATTATATATGTGCAGTTGTTTCTGAAAAAATCATCGGATTTTTGTGCTGAAACTCTGCTGAGTGCCTGTTGTTCTGTTATATTGTCACGGCTAATTATTCTTTCAATACGTGTTTTAGGGTCGCAAACTACTCCGACCGTCATACTGCACATACTGTCCGCACCGCTTTCAAAAAGAGTCGGCGCATCAAGTAAAATGTATGTGCTTTTGCAACCGCTGATTAGCTCTTTGATTTTTTTAATAATATAAGGCAAAGTTATGTTATTAAGAAGTTCTGTCGAAGAAGCGTCTTTGAAAGCTCTGAAAGCTAAAAGCTTTCTGTTTAACACACCGCCTTCTAATATATCTTTTCCGAAAGCGTCGGATAACTTTGATAAAATTTCTCTATCGCTTTCAACAACATCTTTTGCAATTTTATCACAGTTGATTATAAAAAATCCGTACTCTTTAAAGAACTCAGACACGGTGCTTTTTCCTGACCCGGTTGTTCCGGTAAGACCTATTATCTTTTTCATAAGTCTATCACCTCAAAAGCGGCAGCACGAATTAATCGGTTATATACTGCAAGGCCGATACCCTCTTTTGAAGGTGCGTGAACATAGGCGGTGGTTACATTTAAACCGTCAATGCTTCTTAAAGCGTTGAAAATGCCTTGCGCCAATGTTTTTTCGTCGTTAACGCTGCCGTATGTAATTACAGGAATATCTATAAGCTGTGCATCCTCATTGAAACAAATAGCTGCAGAATCTTTTTTATCTGAAACAAATTCAGCAAAGCGTTTGCTCGTTGCATTTATTAGAACAATGTTTGTGTTTGGTGAGTAGTGCTTGTATTTCATGCCCGGAGAGGATACCTTTTCGGTTATTGAATCAGACAAAACTGCGTTGTCTATTTCTATATCGCCTATAACCGATTCAAGCATCTCAACGGTAATTCCGCCCGGACGAAGCAATCGCTTTTGGCCCCTTGCAAGCAATATTACGGTTGATTCAACACCTACGGAGCAATCGTCTGAAAAAACTACAGCGTCAATCTTGCCCTTCAAATCGTCAAGCACGTGTTGAGCAGAGGTCGGGCTGGGCTTGCCCGATAAATTTGCGGATGGTGCAGCTAATGGACATCCTGATTCTGCAATGATTTGTCGCGCAATTTGGTTTTCAGGCATACGAATTGCCACGGTATCAAGACCTGCTGAAATGATTTGAGGCACTGAGTCTGATTTTGGTAGTACCATTGTTAGAGGGCCCGGCCAAAAAGCATCTGCTAATTTCTTTGCTGTTTCGGGAATTTCGGTAACCAGGTTGTAAATTTCATCAAAACTGCTTATGTGAACAATTAATGGGTTGTCTTGCGGTCTTCCTTTTGCTTCAAATATCTTTTTAACTGCAGAAGGATTAAGTGCATCGGCAGCCAAACCGTAAACGGTCTCAGTGGGTATTGCAACAACACCGCCCGACTTTAATATATCGGCAGATTGTTTAATACCGTCATCGTTGACAGAATATCCGTTTAGCTTCAAAGTGTTCATTAAATATCGCCTTCGCTTGATTGTAACTTTTGTGCCCTATCTGTTGTTATAAGTGCATCGATGATTTCATCAATATCACCGTTTAATATTTGTTCGATTTTATAAAGAGTAAGTCCGATTCTGTGGTCGGTAACTCTGCCTTGAGGATAATTATAGGTTCTTATGCGCTCTGAGCGGTCCCCTGTGCCAACCTGGGTTCTTCGTTCAGAGGCGATTGCGTCGGTTTGACTTGCTTGTGCTTGTTCATATAAGCGTGAACGCAGCACCTTCATCGCCTTGTCTTTATTTTTAAACTGGCTTCGCTCGTCTTGACATTCTACAACTATTCCTGTGGGCAGATGGGTTATTCGTATAGCAGATTCGGTTTTGTTGATATGCTGACCACCTGCGCCGCTTGAGCGGAATGTGTCAATTTTTAAGTCGGCAGGATTGATTTCGACCTCTACCTCTTCTGCTTCTGGCAAAACAGCAACGGTTACGGTAGAGGTGTGAATTCTTCCTGACGCTTCAGTTTCGGGTACTCTTTGTACTCTGTGAACACCGCTTTCAAACTTAAAACGAGAGTAAGCACCCTCACCTTCAATAATGAAGCTGACTTCTTTATAACCGCCAAGCTCCGTTGGATTTGATGATAGAATTTCTGTTTTGAATCCTTTTGCATCTGCATACATCGAGTACATTCTTGTTAATACACCTGCAAAAAGAGCCGCTTCTTCTCCGCCTGCTCCTCCACGAATCTCGACAATAACGTTGCGATCGTCATTGGGGTCTGAGGGTAAAAGTAACACCTTCAACTCTTCTGATGTGGAGCCAATTAATTTTCTTGCAGTTGTGAGTTCTTCTTCCGCTAAATCTTTAAAATCACTATCTATGGATTTATCAGAAAGTATGCTTAGTGCATCTTTTTCTGCCTCAATAGCAGAACAGTACTCGTGGTATTTTTCAATCAACGGTGTCAAATGCTTATGCTCTTTCATAAGCTTTTTATAAAGCTCTTGGTCAGAAATAACCTCAGGTTGCATAAGCATTTGAGCGACCTCATTATACCGTTGTTCTATTGCGTAAATCTTATCAAACATATTATTCCCCCATTACTCGCCCGTTGAAACAATACGTTTAATGTTTTTTTCAATCTTAATTCTGGGCACCATAACTTCATGCTCGCACTTGCAGCATTTGATTTTGAAATCAATGCCGATACGAGTTATTAAAAATCGATTATTTCCGCATGGGTGAGGTTTTTTCATTTCTACAATGCTACCCAATTTTATATCCATAAAGATGGCCCCCTTTCTGTTGAATTAAGCTGTTGTTTTTTTGACGGTGGGTTTATCATCTTGTTTAACTGATGCTAAAGCGCCCGGCTTTCTGGATTTGTCAGTAATAAACTTTGCTTCTGAATTGTTAAGAATGCAATCTTTTGTTATTACAACCTTTGATATTGTATGATCACTGGGCAAAACAAACATAATATTGGTTAAAACGCCCTCAATAATCGAACGAAGACCCCTTGCACCGGTGTTTCTTTCAATTGTTAAATCTGCAATGGCTGCAAGTGCTTCATTATCAAATTCAAGCTCGGCCCCATCCATGGCAAATAAAGCTTTATATTGAGCAATAATTGAGTTCTTCGGTTCTACCATTATCTTTATCAAAGCATCTCTGTCTAAGGGTTCAAGAGCGGTGACGACAGGAAGACGACCGACAAGTTCAGGTATAAGTCCATATTTGCATAGATCACGTTGTGTGACCTGTTTATAAAGCTCTGCGGCAGATTTATCGCTTTTAGTGGTTATTTTAGCACCAAAGCCAACCGATGATCCTCCAATACGTTTTTCAACAAGCTTTTCAATACCGTCAAAAGCACCTGCGCATATAAAGAGAATGTTTGAGGTGTCGATTTGAATGAATTGCTGCTGCGGATGTTTTCTTCCGCCTTGAGGAGGCACATTGGATACTGTGCCCTCAAGAATTTTAAGCAACGCTTGCTGTACGCCTTCACCGCTAACATCGCGTGTGATGGAGGTGTTTTCTGATTTGCGTGCAATTTTATCTATTTCATCAATATATATTATTCCGCGCTGTGCCTTTTCAACATCATAATCTGCGGCCTGAATAAGACGCAACAAAATGTTTTCGACATCTTCACCAACATAGCCGGCTTCTGTTAAGGTTGTGGCATCGGTGATTGCAAAAGGTACATCCAACTTTTTGGCAAGTGTTTGTGCAAGCAGCGTTTTGCCAACACCGGTTGGTCCTAACAGGAGGATGTTACTCTTGTTAAGCTCTACCGATTTGTCATCAAACATAGTGCGTTTGTAGTGATTGTATACAGCAACAGACAATGCAATTTTTGCATCACGCTGACCAATTACATATTCGTCAAGAGAGTCAAAAATTTCTTTTGGCTTTGGCAAAACAAAGGTGTTTTGGTTCGATTTGCGTTTGTTTTTTGCAGATGAACGATGAGCGTCCTTACCACCGCTTACAATGTCATAGCATAGCTCTATGCATTCGTTGCAAATATAGACGCCATCTTGACCGACAAGCTGGTTTACTTCTTCGGATGAGCGTCCGCAAAAAGAGCAGCAAACCGTAGAGTCGATATTATTATTGTTTGGCATATTTATCTCCTATCAATAACCTTGTCAATCAATCCGTATTCAAGAGCTTGCTGAGCGGTCATAAAGTTATCGCGCTCGGTATCTTGCTCAATTATTTCGATAGGTTTTCCGGTATTTTGAGCAAGTATGTTGTTAAGATTTTCTCTGGTGCGCTTGATGTGATCGGCACGGATAAGAATGTCAGTTGCCTGACCCTGGGCCTGTCCTAAGGGCTGGTGAATCATAACTTCAGAATTTGGAAGGGCAAAACGTTTGCCCTTTGCACCGGATGAGAGCAAGAATGCACCCATACTGGCGGCCATACCAATGCATATTGTAGATACATCACATTTAATGTAATTCATTGTATCGTATATTGCAAGGCCTGCAGATACAGATCCGCCGGGACTGTTAATGTAAAGTGAAATATCTTTAGTAGCATCCTGACTTTCAAGATAGAGAAGCTGAGCAATTACAAGACTTGCAGTCTGGTCGTTAACTTCGTCTGATAATACAACAATTCGATCGTTGAGCAATCGTGAATAGATATCATATGAGCGCTCGCCTCTTCCGGTTTGTTCTACTACATAAGGTACAAATGGCATAGTACAATACTCCTTTAATATGATTTTGCAAAAAGGTGCCTCGAAGATAAAAACATCGAGACACCTCCGCTTCAAAATTGTTTGTTTAAACTAACAGTTAAAATATAGGCAAAAAACTGCAGGGTTATTCACCAATTTAAAATAATTAGTTCTCTTCCTTTTTAGCTGCGGTTGATTTGGTTGCAGTGGTAGATTTTTTTGCAGCAGGTTTCTTTGCTGCGGGCTTTTCTTCGGCAGCGCCTTCTGCTTTAGCAGCAGTCTTCTTGGTTGTAGTGGCCTTTTTTGCTGCGGGCTTCTTTGCTGCGGGCTTTTCTTCAGCA
>JAZRNV010000104.1:0-1514 GCA_045648425.1 Acutalibacteraceae bacterium
AGAATAACAAAAGGTGACACGGTCATCGGGTCCCTCAAATTTATCCTCGAGTGCGAACAGTCAGCCGACACGGGCATCGAATCGCATAGCGAAATCAACAACCTCGAGACCCAGGTCGCGGCAATCGTGGCCGACCAGTATGACGCGGCCGATGTCGTTTTTGACGCGGCACCGACCGCGGGCCACGGTGTAGGTTTTGCGGTAACCTCGGAGGGTGTAAAAGATGCTATTGATACCGCTATCGGCGGGCTCACTATCCCCGAGGAGCTTGATGATTTAAGCGATGTTATAATATCAAGCCCCACCAACGGCGAGATACTCGTCTATAACAACGGAGTTTTTGAGAATCAAGCAAACCCCGCAAGCACGGCAAATTTTGCGGCTGATTATGATGACACGGCGACCTATAACACGAATGACAAGGTTATCTATCAAGGCCTTTACTATATCGCGCTCGAGGATAGCATAACGGGAGCCTGGGACCCTACAAAGTGGGCATTGACCACGGTGAGCGCTCTCACAGGCACAACCCTCCCCCTCACCACCAACCCCGCAGACGGAACGGTTAGCGAGGCGATAGGCGACCTATCCGACCTCACGACCACAAGGAAAGATAGTTTGGTTGAGGCGGTGAATGAGGTGAATGGGAAATTTCCGACTTGGATAACACAAGCAAGCGGTAGTTCTTCGGGAACAATAGCGGGGGCGAGTGTTTTTGGGTATTACTATGCCGACCAATGGCAAGCATATATATATTTGCCGTTCGTTACAAAAAACACGAGTTATACAGTAAATATAATTTCTGTTTCGGCAGATAATATTGGTGATGTTACCGCTAAATGCTCGGTTGTAGCAAAACAAAACGGATATTTTACAGTTAGAACAACGAAGACAATGGCAAGTTTGCCAAATTATTATTCGGTTTGTCCTATGAGAATTTCATACTCGATAGACTTTGCATAACAAGGGTTTGAAAATGAGAACATTAAGGCTTAAATTTTGGTTATTCGTTGAGGATATGAAAATGTTGTTATCATACCTTAAACGCAATTCGGCAAAATAGAAAGGCGGTAACAAATGAATACCGAAAAATGTCAAAATTGCATTTGGTTATACAATGGTTTTTGTACTTGCGAGGGGCTAAAGCCTTGCACAAAGGCGAAAATCAAGGAAAAGCCGAGAGATACAAAAACAGTAAATTCGGCAAAATAGAAAGGCGGTACTGAATGAGCGAAGATAATCACGAATACAAATGCGAAGAATGTCGGCACAAAGATAATTGCGTTAGAGTTAGTGCTTTTCTAATGGCGAATGTATATCCGTATTCTGACGGGTGCGAATGTTTTGAGAAAAAATGAAAATCAATACAAAACAGTAAATTCACCAAAATAGGAATTGAAACGATAACACTAAATCATAACGGCCCCGAGATCATCGGGCGCCGTTTTTTAATTGGGGGTGATGTATATGTCCGACGCCTGGGTCAATCTAATCGCGGCGGCTGTCAGCGGGTT
>JAZRNV010000105.1:0-1389 GCA_045648425.1 Acutalibacteraceae bacterium
CGGCCGATATTGGCCTCGTCAACCACCTTGAAGGTGGACAAAATGCCCTGCTGGTCATGGTCGGCAATATGATTGTTAGCCATTGAAAGCAGGTCGGCTCCCAGGGCAATATAGCCCTTTATGGCTTCGGTAGGTGCAATCAGATTTGGGCCCTGTTTGTGGATGGGCTTGGTTTCGTTGCAAAGAGGGGTTTCGATATTATAGATGCGAAAATCGGCATCTTTAATCCAATCTACCACCTTTTCGCCCACTATTGCAAGGGCGTCTCCCTGCAAAAAAGCTTGTAGGTTAGATGAGGTTGGTATAACGTCGGCTCCAACAACAATTCTCATAACAATTACCTCGTCTTTCGTGGAAGTTTAATCCAACCACCCAGCTTTTCATCCCACTCAGGTGGCTCAAAGGGCATCAATCCGCTCCAATGGCAGAAGGTCAGCTCACCAAAATAAACCTTGCCGTTAACCTCGTAAAAATCAACTCGAACGTGGGGGATTCCCTTTGACAGCTTGTCTGAAAGGGCGTGCATAAGCTCAAAATTTTGGGGCTTTTTGGGGGGCTCGGCGGCATTGGGGTGACCGTTTCTGAAATCAAGATGGTTAAAATCCATATCAAAAAAGTCAAACTTGGTTTCGCTGTCTTTTTCTTGCCGCTCGGTGGCAATAAAAAGCATTTCGGTCTGACCGTCAAAGGCAAAAAATTTATAATCCCGCAGATCTTTGGTGGTGTCATCCTCCATATACTGCTCGGCAATTATACGCGGTTTAACGCTTTTGTAGGCCCACTCTCGACCGTGGTAGTAGTATTTGGCCTTCATTGCCCCATTGATTTTCTTTTTGGCGGTCTCTTTATCAAAAGCGGATTTGTCTTTGCAGATAACAAGTCCGCCGCTGTCATGGGTGCACTTAAGCACGAACTGATTGGGCAGGGCGTCAAAATCAATCTCGTCAAAGCTGTTCCACACGCCCAAGGTAGGGATTATATACTCTTCGCCTATGGTGTCGGCAACATAGCTTTTAACCTCGTATTTATCCACCATCATGGAATATTCGGGGCGACGGTCATATAGCTTTAACCACTGTATTTTTTCACTGAAGGTGACGGGATTTTTAAGATTCAATCCCTTGTGAAACCTCGAGCGATATCTCATCTTTAAATATAGCTTATCGGGGATGATATGAGTCATTTTCAGCAAAATGGGCTTTAACATTTTTATCCCTCTTTTTTCTTTTTTCTGAATAATAATATTATACATCAAATCAAACATCTTTGTCAACCGCGTCAAAACCTCTTGCAAAAGCAAAAAATAAACATTATAATGAAATTTGATTATTAAAAAGGAGCGACCGCTTTGGAATATCTTATCAGTTATTTTACCAACGTTTCCACTCA
>JAZRNV010000106.1:0-17471 GCA_045648425.1 Acutalibacteraceae bacterium
CCTTCCGTCTTCATGGTTTTCGTGGATCCCGTGCTGAACGGCATTTTCAACAATCGGCTGAAGAATCATGCTCGGCATCCGCACGTCTTCCAGAGCAATCGAATCATCGATCTCTTTGTCATAATGAATATCCCCGGCGAAGCGGACATTGAGAATATAGTTATAATTATCAACTGCCTCAATCTCTTCGGCAAGCTCCTTGTTGGTTTCGATTACGCGCTTGGCGTTATCGCGACCTTGGGCAAGGCGCTCCTCGTTATAGCTAAACCAGGCGCCGCTCTTTTTGATAATGCCAAAGTCAACGGCCAAATCGACGATTTCGCCTGATTTAGAGATGCCCTTGCCATACATAATATCAAATTCTGCAGTCTTGAAGGGAGGTGCAACCTTGTTTTTAACAACCTTTGCACGGGTGTGTGAGCCCACCATCTCGTTGCCCGACTTGATGGTTTCGGCCTTACGAATATCAATACGCACAGATGCGTAGAACTTGAGTGCCCGTCCACCTGGGGTAACCTCGGGATTGCCGTACATTACGCCCACCTTTTCACGCAACTGGTTAATGAAGATAACAACGCAGTTGCTTTTTGAGATGGCGCTGGTCAGCTTGCGCAGGGCAGCTGACATGAGACGTGCCTGCACGCCAACGTGAGAGTCGCCCATATCGCCTTCAATTTCGGCACGGGTTACAAGAGCTGCAACCGAGTCAACGACCACAACGTCGAGAGCGCCCGAGCGAACGAGGGCCTCGGCAATTTCAAGGGCCTGTTCACCTGTATCGGGCTGTGAAACCAGCAGGGAGTCAATATCAACCCCCAAATTTTTTGCATAGATGGGGTCAAGGGCGTGCTCGACGTCGATGTAGGCCGCCTCGCCGCCTGTTTTTTGTGCCTCGGCAACAACGTGCAGGGCGATGGTGGTTTTACCTGATGATTCGGGTCCGTAGATTTCAACAATTCTGCCCTTGGGAACGCCGCCGATGCCCAGTGCCACGTCAAGACCCAGTGAGCCGGTAGAGATGGCTTCAACATTCATTGCGGTGTTTTCGCCCAGCTTCATAACCGAGCCCTTGCCGTATTTCTTTTCAATTTGAGCCAAGGCAGTTGCCAACGCTTCACTTTTTGCCTTGTCTGCCGATAATGCTTTTTTGTCTGCCATATTTATCACTCCGTTTAATAATTTATAAGTTTATAATATATGGTTTTGTGTACCAATAATGACTCTGTCATTGCCACCGTAATCTTTAAAAAGACAGGTGTTAAGCCCGTAAGCTTTAAAAAGGTCGGCTACGCTTTTTCCTTGATCAAAGCCGATTTCCACCGCCAGGGCACCCTTTACATCCAACAGCTCTAACCATTTATCTGCAATGGCGCGGTAAAAGACCAGTCCGTCATCGCCGCCGAAAAGAGCGGTGTGGGGCTCTCTTTTAACCTCGTCGGCAAGGTGAATCATGGCCTCACCGTCAATGTATGGAGGATTGGATATTATCAGGTCAAATTCGCCCAAATCGGGAGGGGGAGCTTGAAGCACATCCTCACGCAGAAGGCGGATGTCCACTCCGTTGAGCAGGGCGTTGCGGTTAAGATAGGATGCCGCTCGGTCATAAAGCTCAACTGCCCAAACCTTGGCGTCGGGTCGGTGTTTTTTAATGGCTATGGCTACGCATCCGCTGCCTGAGCAAAGGTCAAGCACACGGGGGTTGGATGTGTTTTTTATAAGCTCCAGCCCCTTTTCAACCAACAGCTCGGTGTCTGGGCGGGGAATAAGCACACCTTCGCCCACATAAAAGGGCAAGCCGTAAAACTCCCACATACCGAGAATGTATTGGGTGGGCTCCCCTGAAAGACGCCGCAAGACAAAGGGCTCAATTTTGGCGGGGTCAACTTGCCGCCCGACCTCAAAGGGGATTTTGCTAAAGGAAATTTCATAGCATTTTTCAATCAGCAGGTCGGTGTCAAAGGGTGCATCCTCACCGCACACAGGGGCGAGGCGCTCGCTCGTTTGTCGGCGCAGGTCACTCAGCTTCAACGGGCTCCTCCTTTTGAGGGATGACCGCCTGCAGAGACTGAATGGCCACCTCAATCATATCGTCGTCGGGCTCTTTGGTAGAGATGTGCTGAAGCCACACGCCGGGGGCAGAAACTATCTTGGTTATAATGTTGTCGTGCTTGCCGCAAAGACGGATGATTTCGTAGCCGATGCCGCAAATCAGGGGCAACATAAGAATTCTTATCATTGCCCATACAATGCCGTAATTTTCTGCAAGCAACTGCACACCGGGAATAAAGGTGAGCATCAAAAAGCTGGCGAGAATTGACACGATGAGCATAACTATCATAAAGGATGTGCCGCAACGGGGATGAAAGCGCTTTTGCATTTTTACGTTTTCAACCGTAAGCTCAAGCTTTTTCTCATAGCAGAAGATGGTTTTGTGCTCGGCACCGTGATACATAAAGACGCGTTTAATATCCTTCATAAATGAGACGGCGAACATATATCCCACAAAAATCAGAATTTTTATGCCGCCCTCAAAAAGTGCGCGATATTTGGTGATGTCAACCTCAGCGAGGTTGTTGATAAGGTTAAAGGCGGTTGTGGGCAAGAAAAAGAAGAGTACAAGAGCCAGACCGACGCCCAGCACCATTGCCAAAATGCCGATGATGGTTGACAGCACACTTTCCTTTTTGGTTTTGGCGGATGAAGGCACATCCTCTGCCTTTTCGTCAAGCAGCTCGATGTCAGCCAAAACCACCTGCTTGGTAGTGGGCTCGGCGTCCATATCCATTGCTGATTCCTCCGCCTGTGCTTCTTCTGCGGCGGGGGATTCTTCAGCGCCGTCATCGTTGGAGGGCACAAGCTCATTCTCTGTGGATGCGGTGCTTTTTTCATCGGGAGTGGGCTTGGATTTTTCCTCCTCCAACTCCATCATACCCGAAAGATCGGCCGAGCGCATCAGCGCCTTGTAGCCGTTGACCATTGATTCAACCAGGGCTACTCCGCCGCGGATTACCGGCAAGCCGAAAAACTTGTTGCGTTTTGTCAAAGAATTGAACTCAACATCCTCAAGACCGATGGTGCCGTCGGGCAGACGCACGGCCATAACCGATTTTTCGGGGCCACGCATCATAATGCCTTCGATCAACGCCTGACCGCCGATAGAGGTGTATTTGCACTTGTTGCATTTTTTGTTTTTACTCATTGCTGTCCTCCTTGGCAAAGTGCAGACTCTCTGCACTGTCTGTCACCTCGTTGGGTATAATGGGCAGTGAAACGGTAACGGTTGTGCCCTCGCCCTCAACTGAGCTGACATTAAGAATGCCGTTGTGATAACGGATTATTTCATCAGCCACGGCCAGGCCGATGCCCGACCCGTGAACTGTTTGATTGGCTTTATAAAACTTTTCTTTTACCTTGTCAACATCGGCGGCGGCAATGCCAACACCGGTGTCTGAAACGCTGACTGTTACCGCATTTCCGTGAAGCTCAACGTCTACGGCTATTGAGCCGCCCTCTTTGTTATATTTAACGGCGTTGTCCATAATGTTGACAAAAACCTGCATCAGGCGATGAGCGTCGCCTACAATATAAACCACGTCGTTTGGCTCGTGATAGGTGAGGGTCAGTCCTGCACGGCGTGCATTTTCTTCATAAATGCATACCGCCTCACCCAGCTCGGCCAGCAGATCAACCCGCTCGGTTTTATAGGTCATTCTGCCCGACTGAATGCGTGAAAAGTCAAGCAGCTCTTCAACAAGAGTAGACAGTCGCTCGGTCTCGCTTAATATGACAGTAATGCCCTTTTCAACCAGTCGGCTGTCGGTGTGAACAGAGTCCTTAACCGTTTCGCCCCACCCTTTGATGGCAGTAAGGGGAGTGCGAAGCTCGTGAGAAACAGAGGATATAAACTCGTTTTTCATTTTTTCGGCCGATTGCAGCTCGTCGGCCATATAGTTGATGGTGTCACAAAGCTCACCTATTTCGTTAAGCTCGTTAACCTTGATGCGACTTTTAAGGTCGCCTCCTGCAATTCGGTGGGCAACTCGGCTGACCTCTTTAATGGGTTTAACAATGCTTTGGGCGTAAACCTTGCTCATAAGCAGGGCAAAGCCCAAAACGATAAAGCTCACCAGGGCTGCAATCATTGTGGTGAGGGTCAGACGGTTGTCAACCTGCTCAAGGGAGGATATGCACCGCACGTAACCAAGCACTCTGCCGTCACTGCCCGTGATGGCAGAGGTGACCGCCATCACTCGTTCGCCCGTGGCCAGCTCTCCCGTCCATTGGGCAGGAGAAAGGGAGTCATCCTCAGGATGGTTGCCGTAGCTTTCTTTCAGGGGGATAAAGCCGCTGGTTGACACCATTATGCGGTCGTTTGTGTCGGTAAACTGAACCTCAACCTGAGATTTATAAGGAAATTCTTCGGCCAACTGATGGGCCTGAGCGTCATATTCATCAAAGGAGGATGCTTGCACACGGTCATATGAAATGGCAATGGCAGACAGATACTCCGATGCTTTATTGTAATAAGAGGTGCGCAAGGTAAGGCCGATGGTCACATTGAGGGCTAAAAGCATTGAGCTTACAATAAGCATTGTGTTAAGCATCAGACGTGCACCGATGCTGGTGTGGTGTTTTATGCCGCGCCGTGCCATTTTATGCCCTCCTTTTTTGTTGATTCAGCAATATATCAGTTGTTTGTGCGCCACTTATAGCCCATACCCCACACCGTTACAAGGTGCTGAGGACTGCTGGGCTCTTCTTCAATTTTCATACGCAGACGGCGGATGTTGACATCCACAATTTTTTCCTCGCCCACATATGAGTCGCCCCACACGCGCTTTAAAATGTCGGTGCGGTCGAGGGCGATGTCGGGGTTGGTAAAGAAATACTCAACAATTTGGAACTCAACCTGGGTCAGCTCAATATTGACCCCCTGCTTTTTTAATGAGCGGCGGCGGGTATTAAGGGTGAAATCGCCCAGCGCAATCTCTTCGGTAGAGAATTGGGCTCGCTCTGCTCCCGAAACCAGCTCGACTCGGCGGTAGAGAGAATCTACACGGGCAACCAGCTCTGAGGGGCTGAAGGGCTTGGTTACATAGTCATCGGCGCCCATCATAAGCCCGTTAACCTTATCCATCTCTTGAGTGCGTGCGGTGAGCATAATTATGCCTATGGTGCCTGACAAAGCTCTCAGCTCTTTGCAAAGGGCGAAGCCGTCCATACCGGGCATAGTTATATCAAGCAAAGCAATGTCAAAATCGCCACCCATGCTTTTAAAGGTATCAAGGGCTTCTTCACCCGAGCCGGCCTCTACGGTGCTGTAGCCGGCGCGGTTAAGGTTAATAACCACAAATTCGCGTATTGCCTGCTCATCCTCAACAACTAAAATACGTTTCATTCTTCTTCCTCCTTTACAATATGCCGAAGGCGGCCTTAACGGTCTCTTTATCAAGGGCGTACTTGCCCTCATGCATAATCAGTCGAGCTGCCCACACCTGGTTGTCACTGCGAACAAGCTCAATCAAATCGTCTTTTTTAACCTCGTCAAACTCTGCCTCTGAATAGCGTCTGATGCGCACAATCTCGTTTGAGGAGGAGTTTAAGGTGCTATCCCACAGGCGATAGCTGTGCATATTGCTGCCTTCGTCATATATTAGGGTTACGTTGCCTACCCATGCCGACGGGAAGGCGAAATAGTAGCCCTTGTCAAAGTTAAAGTCCCCCACAAGGGTGTCGTCAGTGTTTTTGCCGTCAAAGCTCCGCCAGCAGGTGAGGTAAAGGCGGTCAGACAGCGACGAGTTTTCATATCCGTAAAAAAGCTGTGAAAAGGGAATGTCCATACAGCCGTTGTTGTCAACGTCAGTGCAAACAAGGGGATTGTAGCGCAGGGTGGCAGTAGTTTCGCCCAGCTGCTTGTTGTAAAAGGGATTAACAAGCTTTTCGCCCTCAAAATAAACCAGGTCGGTTATGTAAGAGTTGGCGTTTTTTGCGCTGTCAATATAAAGAGCAGGGCGCCCGTCCGAAAGGGCGGCAAAATTAAAGGCGGTTACACTGCTGATGTTGCCGTCAACAGGGGCCGTGCCCACAAGGGTGGTAAAATCGTTGCCCACCTCGTATATGTTGACCTCGCCCACGCGCTCGGCTGAATTGACATTAAGAGTGACAAGCTGTTTGTAACCCTTTTTTTCAATGTCGCACAGCAAAAAGCGGGTGTAGTTTTCTTTCATTCGGGTGTAAAGATGCTCGTCAGCGTAGGTGAAAAGGGTAATCAAATCGGTGGTGGATGAGAATAGCTCGGCACCTATAACGATAACGGGAAGTCCTCCTTTGGAGAGGGGAGATATATCAACCTTGTCAATGCCGCTGGCACCTGTCGCAGTGTCGCAGACCGATACCCAGCGAGCATCCTTTCGGTCGATGATGTTGACGTGAATTTCGTTAACGCCATCAGCGTTGGCGGCGGTGTAAAGGGCAACCGCTTCATCAATTTTATCGCCATCAAGGTCATAGCGGATAAAAGGGGTGCGGTTTTCACCCGAACGAGGGTAGTGCAGCTTAACCGAACGCCCGGCATAAGCGTAAAGGGCCTGCTGAATATCGTAAAGCTCGCCATCTGCACGAGGTGCGGTCAGCAGCTCGTTGACCGAGCCGACGGTGTTGCAAGAGGTCAGGCAAAAAGCCGCGACTGTTACAGCCAAAAGGCATAAAAATATTCGTTTAAGCATTTTGCCTCCTCCTTTCAAAACAAAAAGTGGTATAACGCATAAGTGTGCCGAAGTTATGAGGGATAGACATAGTTACCCTTATAATGGTTATGGTTAGTTGAAACAAACTTGTTTCGACAAACAACAATCATTATAACTTACCTCTTTGCATTATACCACAAAAATTATGATTTGTACAGTTATTTTTGGCTGATTGCCTTGTAAATATCTGCCCTTTTTAAGCCGCTTTCGGCGGCAGCTCGTTTGGCGGCGGCAGTGGGATGCATACCGTCGTTTATATAGTCCATAGCCACCTTAACCGCTTGGTCAAAGGTGAGCTGCTTTTGCTCTGTTTCGGCCGCTCCCTCCACAATCAGCACAAACTCGCCCTTGGGAGTGTTTTGAGTAAAATACTCTACCGATTGGCAAAGGGTGGTGTTCAACACCTGCTCGTGAAGCTTGGTCAGCTCTTTTACAATGGCGATGGGGCGGTCGCCCATTGCCTCGGCCATATCCGACAGGGTGGCCAAAAGACGGTGGGGAGACTCGTAAAAAATAAGGGTTCGGTTTTCGCCTGCCAGCTGACTCAGCCGGGCCTTGCGCTCACCCTTGGCGGCGCTCAAAAAGCCCTCAAAGCTAAAACGTCGACTGCTCATACCCGATATGGCAAGGGCGGTTATAAGAGCGCTGGGTCCTGGCACAGAGGCCACGGGAATGCCTTGCTGACGGCAAAGGCGCACCAAATCCTCCCCCGGGTCAGAGATGGCAGGCATACCTGCATCGGTGACGAGGGCGCAGGATTCTCCCGCGAGCAAGCGCTGAGCAATTTTTTCGCCCATTGAGGCGGCGTTGTGCTCGTGATAACTGACAAGGGGGGTGTGTATCTCAAACTTGTTGAGAAGCTTGAGGGTTACACGTGTATCCTCGGCGGCAATAAAATCCACCGATTTAAGGGTTTCGACAGCTCGTGGCGTAAAATCCCCCAAATTGCCGATGGGGGTGCCCACAACATATAAACAACCGATCATAATGACTCCATAAAACTGTAAATTTCTTTCATTTTGGGAGAATAGCCGCCCGATTCATCCTCAACCGTAAGGGTAGGCATAACAGTAAGGCCGCTTTTGCCCCCGCGCACGCCTTCACACAGCACCAGCATGGGAGGGGTGCCCTCTCGCTGGCAAACCAGCTGCAGCCGTTTTGGCTCAATGCCGAATTGACGCAAGGCGCACATCAGGTCGCTCAGGCGCTCGGGTCGGTGGCAGACACACAAACGCCCTGACGGCTTTAACAGCTTGGCGGCGCATTGGGCCATATCCTCCACCTTGCAGGTTAGCTCGTGACGGGCAATGGCTCTGCCTCGGTTGGGACTGATGAGCCCATCCTCCAACCGCTTGTAGGGAGGATTCATTGTCACCAGGGTAAAGCTGCCGTGGAGCTCTGTGGGGGTTTGACGCAGGTCGCAGCAAAGGGGAGAAAAATCGGCAATTCCGTTGTGCTTGAGCGACCGATTTAAAAGGTCTATGGCGTCGGGCTGAATATCTATTGCCGTGATGACCTTGGGACGGTGGGGCTCGCGGCACCAAAGCAGGGGAATTATACCGCAGCCGGTGCCCAGGTCGCAGGCCACGTCTTTGGGTGAGGGATCGGCAAAATGAGAAAGCAGAATGGCATCTGTGCCGAATTTATGTATGCTGCTTGTGTAGATTTCAACTCCGGCGCCAAGGGGCTGAAGCTTTAATTGCTCACTCATTTTCTCCCTCCTTTTTAGAAAAAAGCCCGCCCAAACGGGCGGGCTTTGAAAGTGTTATCAGTTGGTGATGGTCTTTTCGGTCTTTGCATCGAAAAGATGGATAAACTCGGTCTTGAAGGCGATAGAGATATCGTCACCGCCGCGGGTAAGGGTCTTGGGCTCAACGCGAGCGTTGATCATATAACCTTCGCTGGTCATATACAGATAGGTTTCTGCGCCCATCATTTCGGTAACGTCAACGTGTGCCTTAACGGTTGCTTCGGGATGAGCGGCAACAAAGGCGTCGTTATCGGAAACGTGCTCGGGACGGATACCCATGATTACGGGCTCTTCGCTATCTACATAAGGATCGAGGCAGCCCTTTGCATTCTTTTCTTCGGGAAGAAGAATGCGATACTTAACGCCCTTGCGGGTCTTGGAATCTTCAGTGCCGTACTCGAAGTAGTACTTGTCACCGTCTTTAAGCAGAACGCCTTCGATGAAGTTCATCTGAGGAGAACCGATAAATCCTGCAACGAACTTGTTGCCGGGCTTGTCGTAAAGCTTGGTGGGGGTGTCAACCTGCTGAATGAAACCGTCCTTCATAACAACGATGCGGTCACCCATGGTCATAGCTTCGGTCTGGTCGTGGGTAACGTAGATGAAGGTGGTGCCGATTCTCTTGTGGAGCTTGGCAAGCTCGGTACGCATTTGTGCACGGAGCTTAGCGTCCAAGTTGGAAAGGGGCTCGTCAAGCAAGAAAACCTTAGGTTCGCGAACGATAGCACGACCCAAAGCAACACGCTGACGCTGACCACCTGACAATGCCTTGGGCTTGCGGTCGAGCAGGTGCTCAATGTCGAGGATGCGAGCGGCCTCTTCAACACGACGACGGATTTCGTCTTTAGCGGTCTTGCGGAGCTTAAGGCCGAAGGCCATATTTTCGAAAACGGTCATGTGGGGGTAAAGAGCGTAGTTCTGGAACACCATTGCAATATCGCGATCCTTAGGTGCAACGTCGTTGACCAATTTGCCGCCGATATAAAGCTCACCGTCAGAAATTTCTTCCAAGCCGGCGATCATACGCAGGGTGGTGGACTTACCGCAACCTGAAGGACCAACAAGAATGATGAACTCTTTGTCTTTAATTTCGAGGTTGAAGTCGGAAACGGCAACAACATTGCCGGCGTATTTTTTGTAAATACCTTTTAACTGAAGATCTGCCATGTTAAATAAACCTCCTAAATATTATAAGGGTAACATAATACCCGTTTTTACCATGTTATTATACCAAAATCCTGCCTTTATTACTATTAACCAACCTTACAAACTTTTTTATGGCTTTTTATGTATATTTACCAACCGATTTTTAATAATACAACAACTTGCCCAAAAATAAAGGATTTAGATAGGAATAATTGGCCTAAAAGACCGATATTGGTTCAAAAGCCACTATTTTTCCGTCACATAAAATAAGACGCACCCCTTTGTCGGCGCTGCCCTTTTGTCTGTATGCGGACACCTCTATTTTTTTACCCATGCAGGAGTAAAGGTCAAAACCTTTTTGCTTAAGCAAAGCGGCATATTCTTGCCACCCGTCGGCACCTTCGGCATCTACGGTTGCCTCCTTGGTGTATAAGGGCTCGGGCTCGATTTCAATGCCGTGCTGCAGCATATATTCCTCGGGCGAAAGGGCAGAGCCCGTTGATTTTTCATGGGCAGAAAGGGTCTTTTTGAGGGCGTCTGTTCCCAAAAGCACCAATATAATTGCGGCAGTTACTATAAACAGACGGGTCAGCGTTAATTTAACGGTTGCGTACATTTCGGTCACCTCGTTACATATTATTTAAAATGAAAAGAGGGTATGACCACAGATGATTTACATTTTTTTACAGCGGTCTCAGCTTTCGACAAAATCATCCCCGTGGGTTTGTTATAATGCATACGGCTAAAGAAACGGTCATATAAATCAAAAAGACGGACGGCCAAAGCAAACAGACTTGAATTATAAAGCATCTGCAAATACGGCTACCGTCAAAGATATGCCCGATTGGGCGGAGGGATGATCAAACAATGACAAAATTTTTACCCGAAGGGGTGGCTTCAAATCAAGGGCCCATAACCCAGGCAACACTTAACGATGCCATTGAAAAAGGCAAAATTTTAGAGGCAAAGGCCATAATGTGCGACAGCGAGCACAACCTGATTGTTGACCTTGGGGGCAGCATCAGGGGCATAATCCCCCGTGATGAGGGAGCTTTGGGCATTGCTGAGGGGCAGGTGCGGGATATTGCGCTGATTTCTCGGGTCAACAAGCCGGTCTGCTTTACCGTCACCGAGCTTGTAAGCAAGGAGGGCAGAATGACGGCTATGCTTTCTCGCCGCGAGGCGCAGCAGATATGTATGAACCGCTACATTTCTGCACTTAAGCCGGGAGATGTTATAAGCGCCAGGGTAACCCATCTTGAAAGCTTTGGCGCGTTTTGCGATATCGGCTGCGGATTGATTGCCCTTATGCCCATTGATGCAATATCGGTGTCGCGCATATCCCATCCCGGGGATAGATTTTCTCCCGGCGATGACATTTTTGCCGTGGTTAAAGGGGTGGATGAGAGAGGACGCATATCTCTCTCACACCGCGAGCTGCTGGGCACCTGGCAGGAAAATGCCGACCGCTTTAAGCAGGGGCAGACGGTGTCAGGCATTATCCGAACGGTGGAAGATTATGGGGTTTTTGTGGAGCTTACACCCAATCTGGCAGGACTTGCCGAGCTGCGCGACGGAGTTGAGCCGGGACAGCAGGCCAGCGTTTACATCAAGTCAATAATTCCCGAAAAAATGAAAATAAAATTGATAATAATTGATTCTTTTGATGCTGACTATGCATTGCCGCCCATAGAATATTGTTTCACCTCTGACCATATTGATAACTGGCAATACTCTCCCGACTGTTCTCGAAAACAGATTGCAACAATGTTTGAATAAAACCGATTTTTTCAGTCAAAAATAGTATTACCGAAAAGGGGTGATACTATGAACAAGCAAAACAATCAGCAGAACAATTCACAAAACAATCAGCAGAACAATTCACAGAACAATCAGCAAAGCAATCAGCAAAGCAATCAGCAGAACAAAAAGCAAAACAACGCTCAGAATAAAAAGAACGAAAACAACTATTAATTAAGAAAGGCCGCGAAGGGTTAAATCAATTCGCGGCCTTGTTTTTTTCGAAATTTTTTGTCTTTTATTTTCGGCAGAGCTGTGGTATAATACAAATAAATTTGTATTAACTCTCGAAAAGAGGTACAAGGGATGAAATATATAATTCTGGCCGTTTGGGTGTTTTTTATAGCGGCCTTCATATTGGCAAAGATTTTTTATCCCGAGGTGGGCTTTATTAAGCGCACCAAGGGTCAGATAAAGCCCAAGCGAGAGTATAACAGGCAGGGCTATGACCAGCGGGGCTTTACGCCTTTGGGCTATCACCGCAACGGCACCCGATACGATGATGAGGGTTATGACCGCAACGGTCTGGACAAGCAGGGCAACCCCCGTCCTGAAGAGGATGACACCATCTACGTTAACGGCGAGCCCCTTGACGGCCGTCCAAGAATAAGCGTGTCGGAGGAAAAACGCAAAAAGCTGTTGCTGATTGCCATGTCTTTGCTGGCCGCCTTTATCACCCTTGTTTTTTCGGGCTACTACCTGGTTTACGAAACCTGCCTTGTCAGGGGGCATAATCCCGTCTGCGTCTCCTGTGTAAAGCCGCTGAAGTGCTCTCGCTGTGAAAAAGAGGTGGCAGATGCACCCGGTCATAAATGGGTTAAGGATATTTCGGGCGACGAGGTCTGCGTGGTCTGCCGCACCGAAAAGGATTAATATTTTTGGGAGGGAAGCATTTTATGAATATCAAAAAGCTTTTAAAGCTTACAGCTGCCGTAATGCTGGCCTTTGCAATTACCCTTCTTACCGCTTGCGGCGACCAAAGCAACACCCATAAGGGCGACATTGCCTCGTCGGGTACAAGCTCTCAGTCGGCCAACGGGGATGACGATACCGTCTATGCACGAGAGGTGTTTAAGCACGATTCTGCTCCCATTCTCAGAATGCTGGTTATCAGCGATGTACATAATCAGGGTGGCCGTCTCGCAAAGGCCATTGATGCCACCTGGCGCTATGCCCAAACCCAAGAGTATAAGGGCTTTGATGCCGTTGTTATAGCGGGCGACCTTACCGATAACGGCACCGATGATGAGCTGTCGGGCATTATGACGGCCTACAAAAACGCGGTTGCCGCCACAGGGCAAAGCATCCCCCTTATCAGCTGTATGGGCAACCACGAGTTTGGCAACAAAACTCATACCGCCGATGAAAACGCTCAGTATGTTGCCCGTTTTGAAAAGCACGTGGGCCACAAGGCAACTCAGGAGTTTGAGCTTAAGGGCATCAAATTTTTGGCTCTTTCGCCGAGCAACCACTCGGGTGATTACACTGCCGCCACCACATTTGCCTTAGAAAAGCTCAAAACCTATGACAAAGAAAAGCCGGTGTTTGTAATTCAGCACTATCCCTTTGCCAATACGGTTTTCGGCAGTGAGGGTTCTAAATCGTCAGATATCCTGCGCGAGGTGGTTGGAAAGCGCACAAATGTGATTGATTTGTCGGGCCATTCTCATGCGCCCATAACCAATTTACGCACCCTTTATCAGCAAAAGAACGGATTTTCTGCTTATAACTGCGGCAGCTTTACCAATACGCTGGCTATGTACGGCGATATTAACGGCAGCGGATATTATCAGTCAGAGCAGTTCAGCATTTTTGAGGTTTACAGCGATAATGTGACCGATGTTAAGCTTTATGACCTTGCTACCGATAAATTTTTGGACA
Organism: Acutalibacteraceae bacterium; assembly: GCA_045648425.1. GTDB lineage: Bacteria > Bacillota > Clostridia > Oscillospirales > Acutalibacteraceae > RGIG2206. The sequence goes on from JAZRNV010000106.1 coordinate 13,324, forward strand.
CCACCTATCAGATTGGTGCCAAGATTAACAATACGTTGGATTTTCTCGAAAAGGCAACCGACAAGCCCTTCTTTAAAGAGGGAGCCAAGGCCGAGATTGCTTCTGTTGGCCCCACCGCCGTGTCGGTATCCTTCCCCCGGGGCGATGATGACGATAAAATTGAAAAATACCGCGTTGACATTCTTGACAGCAGTGGCAAATCGGTCGCCAATTCGGCAGTAACCTCTTATTATTTCAGAACCGATCCCCCTGCAACCCTTACCCAGGCGGTTACAGGGCTTAAAGAGGGCACAGAATATACCGCCACCGTCACCGCCGTAGATTTTTACGGCAACGAGAGCGAGCCCCTCAAGAGCGCCAAGTTCACCACCACAACCTATCCCAAGGGATTGACCGCCTTGGTGCAGGGCAAGCTTTATGATAACAAGAGCAAATGGTCGGGCAGCGTTACCAACATAAGCAGCGAAAAGGGCTATTTTATATCAAGTCAGGGCGCAGGCCATTACATCGTTATGAATGAAAAGGTCAACCTTAACGACAAGTGGATGGCATCGGTAGATTATTATCGTGCCACCTACAATTTGACCAATGACTTTAATTCTTGCAGTGCAATGCAAATAGGCCCTCTGGCTCTCGGCGTTAAGAGGGGAGCAGATGCCGATTATCTTTGCCTGTCCTATAACTACAACGCTATGAGCGGCTCTTCTGTATTTTCGGATGGGGCGGTTATCAAAAAGGCGCAGCTTACCTCAATGCTTGACGCCACCAACCGCCTTACAATGACCTACGAAAAGGGCGAGGTTAAGGTTTACCGCGACGGTGAGCTGGCCATTCACGTGACGGCAGCCGAGTTGAAACAAAAGACGGGCGGCGCCCTTCCCTCCTTTGCATCATCACAAATCGCTCTGCGCCTTAACGACACTTGGGTTGTTAACGCGGCAGGGGCTACCTTTGAAAACTTTGAACTGAAAAAATAAGAAAGGATTTTTTACTATGACTATTACTGCTAAAATTGTTGTTGACGGAGCCAAAATTCCTCAAAAAAGCGATGACGGCGTAACCTCTTTGCTTTTTGCTCACCTTTATAACGATGATGACGGCTTTGTAGATGTGGAACCTCACTCGGTGCTTGAAATCACTACGGGAATAGAGCTTGAATTGCCCGAGGGATATATGGCTCTTGTTTTGCCCTTGGGCGAGCTTTCGGCTCAGCAGGGTCTTGACATTGCCGACGGTGTGGGCGTCCTTACCTCTGCCACCAAGGGCGAGATAAAGGTTATGCTTCACAACGACGGCGACTATGAGCGCACAGTTGTAGAGGGACAGGCCATTGCCAAGCTGCTGGTTATGCCTGCCGTAAGCGCCGATTTTATCTAAAAAGAGGTATAAAATGGATTTTTCACAGCTGACAGCATACCTTGACAGCTTGCCAAAGTGTGGAATCCCCGGGTGCGAGATGCACGTCGCCTATAAGGGCGAAGAGGTTTATTCTCACGTGGCGGGGGTTTCCCGTGTCGACGGTCGACCTGCCGATTTTTCCGATGTTTACCGCATCTTTTCCTGCACCAAGCTGTTCACCGCAACCTGCGTTATGCGTCTGGTGGAGGAGGGGCGCCTTGCCACAGATGACCCGGTAAGCAAATATTTGCCCGAGTTTGCCACTCTCACCGTTAAGGAGGAGGGGGAGCTTCGTCCTGCCACCGAGGTGATGACGGTGGGCCATTTGCTCACCATGACAGGCGGACTTTCTTATAATATGAATCACCCCGAAATTCAAAGGGTGGTTGCAAGTAACGGCACCACCCGTCAAATAGTGGCTGCCATTGCAGAGGTGCCTTTGCAGTTTCAACCGGGCAAGGGGTATGAGTATAGCTTGTGCATAGATGTGCTGGGAGCAATTATTGAGGTTGTTACAGGTATGAAGCTGGGTCAATATATGCGCTCGGTTATCTTTGATCCCCTGGGTATGACCTCTGCCACCCTTTGCGAAAAGGATGTGCCGGCAGAGTTAATTCCCCATATTTACCGTTATGACTGCGGCCTTTTCAAAGCCAATTTGATTACTGATTTTAACAGTGGCATTCAGTTTAGCCCAAATGCCGAAAGTGGCGGTGGCGGCGGACTTTGCACAGGTAGTGATTACATCAAATTTGCGGCCACACTGGCCAACGGAGGCACCACCCCCGAGGGCTATCGCCTTATAAGCCCCGAATCCATTGATATAATGCGCCGCGACCGTCTTAATGAGCAGCAGCGCAGCAAGTTTATTCGCACGGTGGGCAAGCCGGGCTACAGCTATGGATACGGTGTGCGCACCCTCATAAGCAAAGAGATTGGTCAATCACTTTCTCCCTTGGGCGAGTTTGGCTGGGACGGAATGGGTGGCTGCTACACCTTGGTGGATGTTGAAAACAACCTTGCCATATATTTTGCCATGCAGGTTGTGGGCTGCAGCTATTGCTATTCAAACGTGCATCCTATGCTGCGAAATCTTACCTATAAATCTTTAGAACTTTAAGGTGAAGCTATGTTTTTATATGATACTCACGTTCACTCCTGTGAGGCCAGTGCCTGCGGAAAAAACAATGTTCGCGAGCTGGTAAGGGCCTACAAAGAGGCAGGATACAGCGGTTTTGCTTTGACCAACCATTTTTATCACGGAAATTCCTGCAGTAATCGTGAGGGTACCTGGCAAGAGTTTATAAAGCCCTATTTTGATGCCTATTACGAGGCCTGCGATGAGGGTGCCAAGCTGGATTTTGACGTAATCTTCGGCATTGAGGAAGGCATTGGTAAAAGCAAAGAATTTTTGTGCTACAATATGGATATGGATTTTTTGCTCAACTGTGAAGAGCTGCGAAACGCCGACCGAAAAAGACTCATTGAGCTTATTCATTCGGCGGGGGGAATAATCATCCATGCACATCCCTTCCGCTTTGCCAGCTATATGAGCGCCTATTACGAGCCCAACTTTGAGGGGTGCGACGGAATAGAGGTTTTTAACGGCAACAATCGCCCCGAGGATGCCAATGACAGGGCTCTTGAGGCCGCCTTGTCTATGGACCGCAAAATGATACTTACCGCTGGCTCCGATGCTCACACCTGTGAAGCTGCATCCAAAAAGATAGGATTGCTTTTGCCCCACAGAGTAAGAAATGCGGCAGAGTTTGTTGAGGTGCTGAAAAGCGGCGATTATCAACTGAGCTATTAAACTCTATGTAGGGGCGAGAGGTCGCCCGTCTTGGCTCCCTTGTGTAAAGGGAGCTGTCGAAACCAAAGGTTTTGACTGAGGGATTGTTAAGGTTTGACAATCCTCCCGTCTCGCCTTACGGCGCGCCACCCTCCTTAACACAAGGAGGGCCTATTTTATTTAATGAATAATGAATAATGAATAATGAATAATGAAAAGTGAATAATTGTGGTAGGGGCGAGCAGTGCTCGCCCGTCTTGGCTCCCTTGTGTAAAGGGAGCTGTCGAAACCGAAGGTTTTGACTGAGGGATTGTTAAGGTTTGACAATCCTCCCGTCTCGCCTTACGGCGCCCCTCCCTCCTTAACACAAGGAGGGCTTCTTTATTTAATGAATGATGAAAAATCAATAATTTTTGGGTAGGGGTCGGCGCCCTCGACGACCCGAGATTAAACCGACAAAAAAGGCTTGGATTTCTCCAAGCCTTTTTCTATTACTTTTTATCCAATTCGATTTTGCCGTTTTGCTCTTCAAATTGCTTTATACACTGACGAATCAAATAAATAATCTGACCGTTGGCAGAGCGACCCTCATATTTTGCAATATAGTGCAGCTTGCCGTGCAGCTCGGGTTCGACCTCAATGCCCAGGTGTTTATTATCTTTATTTCTCATATTATCACCAGCAAATCTTAATTTAAGTATATTTTAAGATTGTTTTGTGCTATAATGTTTGCGGTATACTTAAAATAAGTATACCAAATTATGACAAAGGTGATTTAATGGTTTGTACATTTTTTGGTCATAATGGTTATGGTTAGTCGAAACAAACTTGTTTCGACACAAAATCTTTGATTTTGCGGCAAATTTTCTTTGAAAATTTGTCCATATGCATTGCAATGAATGTTGTGCAAAATTAAATCATAGAATTTAATTTTGCTATATCCGCTTAAAAAGTGGCT
>JAZRNV010000107.1:0-13560 GCA_045648425.1 Acutalibacteraceae bacterium
AGCCGTCCCAATCGCTTACCTTTTTGCCAAAATCAATTTTACTGTGCACCAGCATAATGATATTCCTCCGTTATGTTTTTAAATTATACATTTAACAGGCGGCGAATGTTTCCGCCCATAACCAGCTCTGCCTCTTCGGCAGTAAAATAATCGGATAAAAATGCCTGAAAGGCCGCAACGTCAGCATGCATAATAGAAAAGGGGGTATCACTGCCAAAACTGACCCTGTCGGCGCCCAAGGTTTTGATAGCTGTTACAACCTTGTTCCATCCGATGTTGCTTGCTATCAGGTGCAGATTTGGGCACTCTTGCGCCATCTCAATGCAACTTTTAGACAAATCGGGCAATCCTGCACCGCCCATATGTGCTAAAAATATGGTGGTTTCGGGGAACATGCGAGCTATCTTTGCTACACGGTAGGGGTGGGTAAAATCGTATTCGTCGGCACCAATGTGAAACGCCAGATTGGCACCTGCTTTAGCAGCTTGCTCTATGAGCGGCAGCGCTAACTCGGGGTCATCGATGTAGTAGGAGTTTTGTGCGCCGTTAAATTTAATGCCATAAAAACCGTATTCTTCTATACAACGGCGAATGGTATCTTTGCCTTTTTCAAATCCAAGGTGGGGATCCACCCAGCCAAATCCCAACAGTCGGTCGGGGTAACGTTGCACCGAGTTGAAAACATATTCAAGCGATTGGTCGATTTCTCTCATATATGGCGGCTGCAGCCAGCATATTGCACGGTCTACAGAACTTTGGTCCATATGCTCTATCAGTCGCTCAACGGGGATGGTATTATCGCTTTTGATGGGCGAAATGTGGGTATCGGCGTCAATTATCATACTGTTAAAACTCCTTTAATTTATTTTGTAAAAGTTTTGCTCTGTTGTATACGCCATATCTTATGGTGATTTTACCACGGCGTATGAATTGTGTCAACAAAACGTACAAAAGCCTATAAAAATAAAATTTGCTGTCCCTAAAATGGGACACATACCTGCATATACTTAAAGCATAAGATAAATAAAACGGAGGTAATAATTATGACTTTTGGTTATGCAGTTCAAAGTGTATTAGAGGTTTTGGGTGTTGCGGCCGTCATTCTTGCAATGATTTTTGATGACAAGGTGGCCGCGTGGGAAAAGAGCGTCATTAAGCGCATTAAGCGCAAACTGAAAAAGTCAAGGGTGAGGGCGAGCGTAATTCCCTTTGAGACGGTTAACCACGACGGAAGAGTGGGCTGAGTCCTGCCTTGACACACCGAGTTTAATTTGCTACAATATGAATATAATTAAACTTGGGCTCCGAGGTGTAAAAATGAGAATTCTGTTTTATATCAGCACCATATCCTATGGCGGTGCAGGTCGTGTAATGTCTTGCCTTGCCAATCAATTTGCTTCGGCAGGCGATGAGGTGGCTTTTGTTACCAATATGCGCGAAGAAAGAGAATATGTGCTCAATGACAGTATAACACGCTACACCCTCAGCAACGGTCAGTCGGGTGGCGGCATCAAAAAGAATCTCAGGTTTATACGTAAAACAAAGAAAATCTGCAAAGAGTTTAAGCCGGATGTTGCAATCAGCTTTCTGCCTGAGCCCAATTTCAGATTTCTTTTGGGAACCTTTGGTATGGGCTTTAAAAAGATTGTCTCTGTGCGCTGTGATCCGCCGAGAGAATATCCCACAAAGCTGTTGCAAATGGCGGCAAAAACCCTTTACAGATGGGCTGACGGCGTGGTTTTTCAAACTCCCGATGCTCGTGACTGGTTTGGCAAAAAGATTCGTAAAAACTCTGAAATTATCTTCAACCAGGTGGACGAGCGTTTCTTCAACGCGCGTTTTGAGGGCGAGCGTAAAAACATTGTTACCGCAGGACGAATTGCACCCATTAAAAACCACGCAATGCTGGTAAATGCTTTTAACCAAATTGCCGATAAAACCGATGAAAATCTGTATATCTACGGCGAAGGCAGGCTGCGCAAGCCGTTAGAAGAGCAGATTGAGCGCCTGGGCCTGCAAAACCGAGTGTTTTTGCCCGGCAATACCGATGATATAATTGCCACAGTTGGCAGCGCCAGATTATTTGTTCTTTCCTCTGACTACGAGGGTCTGCCAAATGCGCTGTTAGAGGCGCTGGCGATGGGCGTGCCGTCCATTTCTACCGATTGCCCCTGCGGCGGTCCCCGAATGGTTATGAATGATGGCGAAAACGGCCTGCTGGTGCCCATTATGGATGAGAACATCTTGGCCCAAAAAATGCTTTGGGCTCTTGAACATCCCGACGAGATGGATGAGATGGGCGCACGCGCCGCTGAAAAAGCACAAATGTTCCAACCCGACAGAGTTTATAAAATGTGGCGTGACTATATAGAAAAGGTGCTTAACAAATAATAAAAGCCCCGATTTCTCGGGGCTTTAAGTGTAAATTAAAGGTGATAATTATGGATAGCATTGCAGAGCTTTTGGTTTTTGTCTTGGGCTGGGGAGCAATAATGGCTCTTATCGGCGTTGTATGCTGGGTGGTTGGCCGATGGGGTAAAAAGCGCAATTCTAATCAGCCGGAGCTGCATGAGGAGCAAGCTGAGAATTCATCCTCCGAGCAAAAGGAATAAGCTATTTATTAAGCAGCTTAGCTATGGCTGTGCGCCCTACCTTCATTGCTCCTTTTGGGCAAAATTCTTGACAGCAAAAACACTTTATACATTTGTCACGGTCAATTATTGCTTTGCCTTTAACCATGGTGATGGCTTTGGCAGGGCAAATTCTGCCGCATTCGTTACATCCCACACACATTTTGCTTTTAAGCACGGGTTTAGAGGTAAGACAGGCCTCAAACAGTTTGCCTCTCAGCTTACCGATAAAAGAATTGCCGTAAAACTGCAAGCTTCTTGAAACCTTAATGGTGTCAAAATCTGATACAACAAACTCGTCGACATTGCCGTAAATGGCAATGTCTTTTATATTTTCAGGTGCAAGGCCTCTTTCTACCGAAGCGCAAAGGGATGGCACATCATCGGGCTTCATACCGATGATGTGAGCGCACACTCGGTCGGCAAGATAGGGCGAGGAGGATGCAATTACAGCTCCGATTTTTTTGGGCTTGCCTTGTGTGGGACCGTTGCCCTCCATACCTACAACAGCATCTACAATGCTGATTGTCGGCTTAAAATACTCGTTAAGGTCTATCAGCATATTTGCAAAGTCTGATTGGTCGGGATATTTAAAATGATACTCGGGCTTTATGGTGCCCGGAATGGCGCCGAACATATTTTTTACGGCTGCAGACATACCCATCATACCGTGACTTTTAAGCTTGCAAAAGTTGATTATAACGTCCGCTTTGTCAAGAAAGGCGGTGTAAGCAAAGCTTTTGGCAATTTTTCCATCCTCAAAGTGTGCTTCCTTTTGAGAGAAATCGTAGTTTAATTGGGCTCCTGCTTTTTCTACCTCGTGCATACCTGTGGCGGCATAAACGCGGCCGACAAAGGCGGCGTTGTAAAGTCCGCCCGGGCTGTCACCGATGATAACGCGTGCGCCGCGCTCTGTAAGAAGCTTTACCAGCTCACTTAACAAAACGGGATGAGTGGTGGCGGCCTTGTCGGGCTTCATAAAGGTTACCAGGTTAGCTTTTATCGCAACCGTCATACCTTCCTTTACAAAGTCGAGGCCTCCTATGTTTTCAAGCGCTTCGGTTAAGGAGATGCGAACGGCAGCTTCCTCATAACTGTCGCACCTTGTAATGGCAACGCTGTACAAATGGGTCACATCCTTTAATGCTTTTGTTGTTTGAGCCAAATCTTCATTACCAGCTTGTGGGGCAGTAGCTTAACAAGGAAAACTTGACTTTTCACTCTGAACCCGTGAATAGAAACATCTTTTCCTTTTTTCATATCCTTAAGGGCGGTTTTAATAACGTCCTTTGATTCATAGATTTTGTTAAAATAAGTAACCGCCTTGCTGTCGGTGGCAGTAGCGTGGTCAAAGAACTCTGTTCTTACCCAGCCGGGGCAAACCGCCATAACGCGAATTTTGCGGCTTTTGAGCTCACAGTTGAGTCCTCTCGAATAGCTGAGCACAAAGGCCTTGCCGGCCGCGTACACGTTAAGATAGGGCACCGGCTGAAAGGATGACAAGGAGCACAGCTGATATATTTGTGCCCCCTCGTGCATATACGGCAGAGTATATTCGGTCATAGCAACCAGTGCTTTGCTGTTAAGGTCAACCATGGCCATGGCGTCATCAATCGCTATGTCCTTATATGTGCCGAATCGACCGAAGCCACTGCAGTTAACCAAAACCTCAACGTTGGGCTGTTCTTGTTCTAAAACAGAGCGATATTTATTAAAGCTTTCCTTGTCGGTCAAATCCAAGGGGAGGGGTCGAATAACCTTGCCGAATTCTTCTTTTAAAGCTTCAAGTCGGTCGACGCGTCGAGCGATAACCCAAATTTCATCAAATCGGTTTTCTAAGGCGAGGGCTTCGACAAAATCTCGGCCCATTCCCGAACTGGCGCCCGTAACAATGGCTATACTCATTTTATATCTCCTTCTTCAGGTTAATTAAGGTTGTTCTGCTCTTTTATGCGACCTTCAACCATTGCAATCAGATTAAGCAGGGCAGGAGCATACAAAGGATATTTTTCACTCAGTCGGTCGGGGGTAACTGTTACAGGTGATTTCACATCTGCATCAAGTCGCTGATTACGGGCAATGTTAATGGCGTTGGCTTCGCATATATTAGTTATTCCCCCCGATAAGGCACAGTAATTATAGGATGACAGTGTAAACATATTTTTAGGGTTGTTTTTGTCAGTAAAGTGCAAAATTCTCAAAATTCTGTATATTGCCGCCATAATAATGGTTGAGCAATCATCTGATATATCGCGGTTGCCTACATCCATCAGTAAAGAAAAAATAAGATTGAGGGAGTTTATGGTCATTCTCTTTTCAAGCAGCAGCTCGCCCGAAACATTGCTGTCTCCGCTGGCGTAAGCAGGCAGGTCGGCAAGGGTAACAAAGCTGCCGGAGCGGTCAGAGGTTCGTCCCAGCAAATAGTCACAGCTTACCTTGTAATAATCGGCGGCAGCACACAAAAAGTCCAGACCGCACTCGCGCTTTCCGTTTTCGTAATGAGACAAAAGCGCCTGAGATATACCCAGCGCTTCGCTTGCTTCTTTTTGAGACAGATTGCGTTCTTTTCTCAAAAGGGTAAGTATTCTTGCAAAATCATTATTCATATAACTAAAACTCCTTGTTTAACCAAAAAATAGATTAAACCCAACTGAAACGCAATAATAAGGGGAATGCCCAGCATAAATTTGGGCTTTTGAGTTTTGTGCCGTATGACCGTCATAGTAAAAAGCATAGCTACACTGCCACCAAGCAAGCTTAAGGTGATAAGGGTGGCCTCGCTTATGCGGTTGCGTTTCATACCGTGCACGGCGCGGTATTTGTCAACAGAGGTAACAACTATTGCTGCTACGCTGATTAACGCAAGGTAAATTTGAAGTGCAATAATCATTCGTCCACCTCAAAAGTACCCTTGCAGTTGGTGCAAAGGGCAAACTTTTTGTTATGTATTTTTTTAATCTTAATATAATTTAAGTAAAGAGACGTGTCACTTTCAAAAACCTGCTTTATGCCTATGTGAGAGCAAAGAGGGCATTGAACGACAATATAATCCTTTTCGGTACAGTAAGAGTCTATTTTTGGTTTTATCACGGCTATATTACCTCTATGTGCAGATTTTTCATAAGCTCAAAGCATTTTTGCTCCATTTGGCTGTCGTTGGATGCAACACAGGCCGAATCAACAACAATTTGGCAATCGGGGGCAGCGGATTTGGCCATAATGGCGTTGGATATTACGCAGATGTTTGTAACCACACCGACAAGCTCTATTTGCTTGAAATTCTTACCTTCAATATATTTTGCCAGTTCAAGAGAGGGGAATGTGGGCTTTTCAAAGCATTTTTTGCCCTCTGCAAGACGGGCAACCTTGCCGTAAAGCTGCCAACCGGCGGTGCCTTTGATACAGTGCTTCACAGGCAGATGCTTTCCTTCGTTGGTGAAAAGATATTTTTGCTCGTGAGTATCAAGGGTGAAGACCACTTCATCTCCGGAACGCAAATATTCATTTATTTTTTCACAAAGCTTGTCTTCAATGGCGGCTGCAGACTCAAAGCCCAAGGCGCCGTCAACAAAATCTTTTTGATAATCAACAACTATTAACAGTTTGTTAGCCATAATATAACCTCCAAAATAATACTGTCAGTAATATTTTACTGCAAAATTAACCTTGTGTCAATAATTTACATTGTTAAAATATCAGTATTGTGTTGAATTGTTATAAGATATGATATATAATTACTATGATTTACCGAAAAAAGGAGAAGGGCCGTGAAATTTGCAAAAATAGCGCGATTTATATACATAACGCTTGCAGTGTTGCTTTCGGCTCTTGTTCTGACGTCCTGCGGCAACGGCTCGCCTGTGCCGAGTGAAAGCACCGCTTTTTCTTCTGCTGATGTATCCTCAGCTCAGCTTTCAAGCCAAGTTTCCCTGCCTTCTTCTCAAGATGTATTATCCGATATGACGTCATCCCGCCCTGAAACAGACAAGCAGGACGATGAGGTCAAAGGGATGTGGATTACATATTTTGAGCTTGGCAGTATGTATAAATCCAAAAATGGCTTTGCCACAGAGTTTGATTCTGCGCTGAAAAGGTGCGAAGAATTCGGAATCAACAACATATATGTTCATGTTCGCAGCCATTGCGATGCGTATTATAAATCAGATATTTTTCCCTGGTCGGCCTATCTTACAGGAAAGCAAGGGCAAAACCCTCAAACAGACCCCTTGCAAACAATGATTGACAAGGCCCACGCCAAGGGGATAAAGCTTCACGCCTGGATTAATCCCTACCGCGTTGCCATTGATTCAACCGATTTAGAACGGCTTGACGATAAAAATCCGGCCAAGCAGTGGCTTACCGATGCTGACCCCGATAATGACTGCCGTGTGGTTGAATGCAAGGGTGGGCTTTATCTCAACCCTGCCGAGATTTCCGTGCAGCAGTTGATAGCCGACGGTGTGCGGGAAATTTTAGAAAAATATAATGTTGACGGCATACATTTTGACGATTATTTTTATCCCACCACCGATGAGAGCTTTGACGAAGCTCAATATGCCGCATACAGAACAGAGGTTTCTTCAAATCCGCTGCCCTTGGCCGATTGGCGCCGTGCAAATGTTAATGCAATGGTCAGCACCGTTTATAAGGCCATCAAAAACATTCGCCCCGATTGCATTTTCGGAATAAGCCCAATGGCATCCATAAATAATAATTACCATACTGTTTTTGCCGATATAAAGGCATGGCTTGACGGTGGGTATGTTGACTATATAATGCCCCAACTCTATTTTGGGTTTGAATACCCTAAAGAGAATTCAAGGTTTGACTATTTGCTTGAAGAATGGCTTAAGTTGTTTGAAAATTATCAGGCCAAGCTTTATATCGGATTGGGCGCATACCGTATTGGCGCCACCGATAAAGACAATGAAGAGTGGAGCAAATATGACGATATACTTTCACGGCAGGCGGCGCTTTTGAAGCAAGAGGGCAGAGTGTCGGGCTGGGTGCTTTATTCATATTCAACCTTTTTTGCCGATACAGAACGTGTTAAGGCAGAACGAGATAACTTTTTAAAAACTATAAACGCTGCAGACGGAGAATAAAATGGTGTTAAAAAACAAAAAGACAGTTATAATACTTTCGGTTTTGCTGGCAGTGGCGATTGCGCTGTCGGTTTTATCGGTTGTGCTTATGTCGGGTGGTGATGCTCCAACATCAAATGAGGTTCCCACTTCGGCAGAAAAAATTGAAACAGTCGAAGATCCCATCACATCGGCTCCTTCTGCCGTTATGGGCGGCTATCTTGACGCCGATGTTGATTATCAGTTGGATGACAATGCCAAAAAGCAGATCGAAGAATACGTTGACCTTGCTGCTTCAAAGGGCTATAACTGTCTGATAATGCCTGTTATTAGTCAAAAGGGCGCCATTTATAAAAGCGGTCGGTTTAAGAATGCAACCGATACCGATTTGCTAAGCTATGCCGCAGATTATGCACACAAAAAAGGCGTGATGATATATGCCTCTGTTGATCCTGTGCGTTCTCCCGACGGCAACTATGATGTTTCATCAGCCGACAGTGTCTCACTCTGTGCAACAGAGGTGAGCAACATCTGCTCTCGTGGTGTTGACGGCATTTTGTTTGAGTATCCTGCTTTAAGCAACAATCCCTCCTATGACAACTATGCTGCTATGGGCAGCGGCGAGGGCTATGATAGCTTTCAGCAGCAGATGCTGTTTAAGTATATACGCAATCTTTGCAGCGAGGTGCGCAGAGCCGGCTTTGGTGTATGTATTGGCGTGAGCGTGCCATACACCCAACTTGAAACAGCCAAAAGCTGGGCAGAATGTGCTGCCACCGATTTTACCCTTGTTACAAAAATGCCTTACAGCGCAGGGTCAGAGCAAGGATACAAGTCAATATCGGAAAAATGGATTAACGAGTTTAAAGATTTAGATCCCATATATTTTCTTTTGGGAGCAAAGGATGTGCTGTCGGGTAAAGCCAAGCAGTTTGACGTCGTTTCTCAGGGTGAGCAATACGTTTCTCACGGCAACAACGGAATGATTGTTGACTCAATGGCCGCTCTTTCACAGCTGAAGGATTTGGTGACCTTCCTTTCCACCGTCAACGATGAAAGCTTCGGCATCCGCAACCTTTCAATAAACACCCCGTCATCTTCCTCCTTTACCACCTACAATGATTCTGTCAGCTTTGCGGGTGCTTCTGACCCAAATTATCCCCTCACGCTTAACGGTACAGAGGTTGAGAGAACCGATACCGGCTATTTTTCTCTTGATAAAAAGCTGAACAACGGAAAAAACACCTTTACATTTGAACATAAGGGTGTTAAAAAGACCTATACGGTTACATACAAAAACATAATAATTCGCTCAATAAACCCCACCAAAGAGCAGCTGTGTGACGGCGATGTTGAGATAACCGTCAGTGCGGTGGCAAAAATCGGTGCAAAGCTTAAGGTGAGAATCGGTGACCAGGTTAAGGATATGACTCCTACAGGCAGCGCCACCAACGATTCAGCCGAGATTTTTGCTACATACACCGCCAGCTTTGTAACTCCTGCTGCCACCGATGTGCCTGTTGAAATGGGCACAATGATTGTGTCAGCAACACTTAACGGCAAGGAAGAAAGCAAATCGGGCGGAAGAATAGTTGTTCGCGCCAAGAAAAACCAAGATTCCAGCGTTGTGTCAAAACCGGCCGATGAGGTTTACGAAAGTGGCTACGGAATATTGGTGGGTGAAGGCAACCGATATGTTGCTGAGGTTACTGTTACCCAGACCGAGACCCTTAATATAATTAACCCCATTGATGAGAGAAGCCGTCCCACAAACGCCTATCTTCCCCTTGGAACGGTAGATTACTGCTCAGATAAGGACGCGGTTTTCTTCAATCCCGAAAGCGGCAACACCAATAAATTCCGCAACCTCGATTACGGCAAAAGAGTCTACAACGAAGGCAACATCAAAATTTTCAAGGCCACGCTTCCCGAAACCAATACGATAACTGCGGTTGATTGCACCGATAACGGACGTCACACCGTAATTACCTTTGATACTGCGTGGAAGGCCCCCTTTAATGTCACTTTGGCTCCTCAAAGCTATAAAGCTCCCAATTTGACCTCGAAACGTCCCGATTACTCTGTTTCAGACCTTACATATGAATATCTTGATATAGAGTTTTGTTATACTCAATCGGGCCAAGGCAGAGTAGATGTGGAGGGTAACCCCATTTTCAAAAAGGCCGAATGGGTAAAGGGCAGCAGGGGATATTACGTTTTGCGACTTTGGCTGAGAGAAAAGGGCAAATTCTACGGTTGGACTGCTGAGTATAACAAAGATAATCAGCTGCAGTTCTATTTTCTTGACCCTGTGCAGATTAAGCCCTCAACCAACTATTACGGCTATTCTCTTGAGGGAGTTAAAATTGTGATTGATGCGGGCCACGGTGGCCCTTCAAGCCCCGGTGCGGTTGGCTCGTCAAAGCAATACACCGAGGCGGTGCTTAATCTGATACTGTCCCGTAAGCTTGAAAGAGAACTTAAGAGCTTGGGCGCCACTGTTATAATGACTCGTACCGCCGATACTACCCTTTCGCTGGAGGAAAGAAACAAAATTACTCAAAAGGAAAAGCCGGATATTTTCATATCCATCCATCGCAACTCCTCTACATCCAGTGCCTCGAAGGGGTATGAAGACTTTTATTTTCATCCCTTCTCGAAGCCCTTGGCTGAAGCGATATATAACACCAGCGTTAAGGAGTTCACTGCAGGTCGCGGTGTGCAGTATTATCCATTCTATGTGGCGCGAGTGTCTTGTTGTCCGGCCATACTTACCGAAAACGGATTTATGTCCAACTCAAATGACCTTGAAACAATAAAGACCGATTATCACAACGAAAAGCTGGCGGTTGCCATAACTCAAGGTGTGGTGAATTATCTTAAAACCATACAAATTCAGACTCCCGACCAAAATAATAATTCTCAGCAATAATTCACAAAATAAACGAGCACACATATAATGTATCAAACAGGAGGTGCTCGCGTGTTTTGGTTGGGTATGGTGGTTGGCTCCACCGTGGGTGTGGCGGTAATGTGTCTTATGCAGGTGGCAGGTGCCGACGATAAAGAATAATTATAAAACCGATTTCGTCATGGATGAAGTCGGTTTTAATTTTTATCAAAATTTTAGAAAAAATAATTATATGTGCCCGAAAATCAAATAAAAAACCTTAAATTAACAGAGCGGGAAAAATCCGATTAAATATACGCGACTGACAAGTGGCAATATAAAACGGGAGGTGAAAAAGTGCAAAAATTTATAAAAATTTTATTTTCGATTATGCTTGCAATTTCTATGGCTGCCTTTTCGGTAATAATATACTGTGATTCAAAATATCCTTCAAATATCTACTCAAACTCAAACGAAACAATAAAGCTTAATTCATATTGCAGCTTGTTTAACAAGAGCACAGAAAGCAGTCGTGTTATGAAGGTGTTGGGCGTATTGCCCGTAAAGGATGTTACTGTTTCTTCAGTGCCGGTGGATGAAGTGGTGGTTTCGGGCACTCCCTTTGGGGTTATGCTTTACTCACAAGGGGTGATGGTGGTGGGCACAATGCCCTTTATGTCATCTGTTGGGCAGGTTGAGCCGGCCAAGCAATCGGGAATAAGAGTGGGCGATATAATACACTCTATTGACGGCAAAGCTGTTAACTCCATAGAGGATGTTACTGAATGCGTCAAAAAATCAGCGGGTAAAACCATGGCTTTTTTGTGCAGTCGCAACGGCTCTGAGTTCACGGCTCAAGTTACAGCTCAAAAAAGCACGGAGGATAATCTATATCACGTTGGTTTATGGGTGCGCGACAGCAGCGCGGGCATAGGAACAATGACCTTCTATCATCCCGATTTGGCAATGGGTGTGGGTTTTGGGCATCCTATTTGTGATGTTGATACGGGTAATGTTATAGATGTTTCACAAGGATGCGCCGTTAACGCAACAATATACAGCTTGCGAAAAAGTGCTCCCGGCAATCCGGGCGAGCTGCTGGGCGCTCTTAAGGTTCGCTCACCTCTTGGTGAGGTGCTTCAAAACTGCGATAACGGAGTTTATTTCAATTGCGAATATCAACCCGAAGGGGAGACAATGTCTTTGGCCTATTGGAGCGAGGTGACAACGGGAAAAGCGCAAATTTATACAACCGTTGAGGGCCAATCTCCTCAATATTATGATGTGCGAATTGATAAAATTAATCCAAAAGCATCAAACAAAAATTTTGTTGTTACTGTAACCGATCCCAAATTGCTTGAGCAAACAGGGGGAATCGTGCAGGGTATGAGCGGAAGTCCTATTATCCAAAATGGTAAACTGATTGGTGCAATGACCCACGTTTTTGTGGATGACCCCACAAAGGGCTACGGCATATTTGCTGAGAATATGTTAGAGACTGCGCAATCGGTTTCAGAACAAAAATTAAATAATGCCTCATAACTGAAAGGACTCCAATACGGAGTCCTTTACTATTGCATTTTTAAAAACATTATGTTATTATGGTAGTGCCAAACTAACTGAATACTGTGTGAAATTGGGTGTATTTTTCTTTTTATAGGGATAAATGCGCTTAGTTTGTGCAACATATAATTGTTTTGAATTTGATAAAAATGCAAATTCCGGCGATTGTATGTTGTGCGTTTTACGCCCCATTTCACACTCGGTTAGTTTGGCGACTATCGGAGTTTGCGTTTTTTGTGCGGTTACTTCGGTGGCCGCACTTTTTTGTTTTCAGGAGGTAATAGGTATGATTCATTTTTTGTATAAAAAAAGCATCTGCAAAGAAAATGGTAACAACAAGAACGTTTTTCATTTTAAATCTTGTGAGCATTGCCATACGGATTTGGTGGGTTTGTGGGAATATCCACATAGCGCTATTGAATGTTATGGTACTTTCTATAATAAACGGAATGGTGAGTTAAAAAATGGATATTCTGTTTTGATCTACGCGTTCTTTTCACGTGCGAAAAAGGATTCTTTTTTTCTTGACTTAAACTCTTTGGTGCTAGGAGCAGAATTTGATTATGTTCATTATGGAGATATCGATATTGATGACACTGAACTGATGAAGAAACTTATGACGTTTGGTTTGGCATGGGAGCTTACAAAAGAAGATTGTCGTGAACAAGATGACGATTACAAAAAATACAGAGAATACCAACCTGCGAGCGAATCAAGATTTGAAGAAGATTTCGAAGAGGATTATGAAGGAGATGAAGAGGATTGTGGATTGCGGAATGGCCACTATTATCTTGATGAATATTCCTTTAAAGAATATGTTGAGTATTTAAAATCCGAAGAATATTTAAAAGTCCTTGAATTTAAAAAACAAATCGATGAATTTGAGGCGATGAAAAGATGTCCTATATGTGGTGGTCAATTATCGGAGTGTTACAGTGCCGAAATTTGCATTCCTAGGCATTCAACTGAAAGTGAAGTGTTGGAAATTTGCCATAAAGAAATTTTGGAGTGTACAGAATCAGCTAAAAGCAGTTTACGTAAAACAGCAACGGAAAATTTTATTTCAGCCATACTAAACACTAATGATATGGTGACAAATACAAAAGGTACGGAAATATCTAATACAATTGATTTGAAAAAATATGTTAAGAACGTACTTTCGGTTGAAAAGCTTGTTTTAGAACTTGCCGAGCGTTTGAGGTCGGTCTATCAAGAATATTGTATTGCAGAAAGAGAAGCTTTGGCTGCTGAAAAAATTCGCATTTTTGAGGGCTCTCAAAAACGTAATGCGCTTCAAATAGAGTATGAAAATGCTTTGAATAGTGATTTTATTCCGACTATATCTTTGGAGGATGTTTCGATAAAGTTACCTGACCATCCGATCGAGCCAACT
>JAZRNV010000108.1:0-4292 GCA_045648425.1 Acutalibacteraceae bacterium
GCAGTTTTGCAACTGAAAATTTTGCCCCAATGCAAGTCTTTTGCCTGCGGTAATACTTTGTGTATTACAAAGGAAAAAGTTGTAGCAGTGGGGTGAAATTTTGTTTCAAAACCGATTTCGTCCCTAATCACAACTCCCTAACTGCGGTGGGTTTTGACTTTTATTATTCTGCGTCAGCGTCCTCGTCGTCCATTTCGAACTCGATTTTTACGCCGCAGTTGGGGCAAGTGATGCTGCCTTCGTCAAGCATTTCTTCATCTAAAATGATGTTGTCGTGACACTCGGGGCACTCTACTTCAAAAAACTGCTCGTCATCGTCGTAGTAGTACTCGTCATCATCGTCCCAATCTTCGTCTTCGTCATAATCTTCGTAGACATCGTCTTCAAGAAGAGCAAGGTCTTCGTCAACGGCATCAATCTGCTCGGTAAGAGCAGCAATCTCATCCTCAAGGTCGCTGATGGTGAGAGCCATATCGTCAATTACATCGATAAGTGAAAGAATAAGCTTGCCGGTATTGTCGGCTGCGTCAACCTTCATGCCCTCGGCAAGGCCCTTGATGTATGATGCTTTTTCGGTCAAATTCATAATATAAACCGCCTTTCAGGTTAAATTATGCGCGCTCCATATATTCACCGGTGCGGGTGTCAATACGAATCATTTCGCCCTCGTTGATAAAGAGGGGTACGCGAACCTCGGCACCTGTTTCAACAGTTGCGGGTTTGGTAGCGTTGGTAGCGGTATCGCCCTTTACGCCGGGCTCGGTGTGGGTAACCTGAAGCTCAACAAATGTGGGGGGCTCAACACCAAAAACCTGGCCCTTGTAAGAAAGAACCTTACATACCATATTTTCTTTAACAAACTTAAAGTTGTCGCTCAGCTCGGACTCGTTAACAGGAACAAGCTCATAGCTTTCGGGGTCCATAAAGTAGTAAAGGCCGCCATCGGAATAAGAATATTCCATATCCTTACGCTCAACATAAGCGGTGGGGAATTTATCGTTGGGGTTGAAGGTCTTTTCAACAACGCTGCCTGCAATTACGTTACGAATCTTGGTACGTACAAATGCGGCACCCTTGCCGGGCTTTACGTGCTGGAACTCAATAATCTGATAGACGTTACCATCCATTTCAAAGGTTACGCCATTACGAAAATCGCCTGCTGAAATCATTTTTTGTCTCCATTTCTCCGACGGAAGAGGAAAACAGGTGCGTTGCAAGGCCGCTCCGTCGGCGCGGTATTGCAGATAAACACAAGTCCTCTTATATTTTACTAATATATTCTATTACATTTGCGCCGATATTTCAAGCACTTTTTAACATTTTTACACAATTATAAGCTCTTTGG
This sequence comes from Acutalibacteraceae bacterium, assembly GCA_045648425.1. Classification (GTDB taxonomy): domain Bacteria; phylum Bacillota; class Clostridia; order Oscillospirales; family Acutalibacteraceae; genus RGIG2206. The sequence goes on from JAZRNV010000108.1 coordinate 1,346, forward strand.
GTGATTTTGTCAGGTTTTTGCATCCGTTTTGTGTAACCAAAACCATATCTTCTATGCGTACACCAAACTCTGAAGGCAAATAAATGCCCGGCTCAACGGTGACCACATCCCCTGCTTTGAGTGTTTGCTCGGACCTTAAAGAAAGATTGGGCGCCTCGTGGATTTCATAACCGACACCGTGGCCTGTGGAATGGGTAAAATAATCACCGAAGCCGGCCGCAGAGATTACATCCCTTGCGAGGCCGTCAACCTTTTTGCAGGGGGCGCCCTCCTTTATGCCGTCAAGGGCTGCCTCTTGAGCGGTCAGCACGGTGTGGTAGACCTTTTTCATTTTATCGGTAGCATAGCCCACTGCAACGGTGCGTGTCATATCGCTATGAAGGCCGTTTATCACCCCACCGAAATCCATTGTTACAAAATCACCGGGAGCAACCTTTTTTGCCGTAGGCACACCGTGAGGCACGCTGGAGTTGGTGCCCGATACCGCTATGGTATCAAAAGACATAGCTTCGACTCCCTTTTTGCGCATAAAATATTCGAGCTCGGCGGCAATTTCAATCTCGCTGACACCCTCGCGAATAAAGCCGAGGATGTGCTCAAAGGCCTTTTCGGCTATACGCTGGGCGGTTATGATGCCATCAACCTCAGAAGCGGTTTTTATGCGTTGCATATCTTGCAGCACAAGGTCAAAGGATTTGCAAGGAGCCAAATCAAAATCGGGAAGCATTTCCTTGTACCACTCAAGCTCGGCCAAGGTCATTCCCCGTTGCACAGCTACGCGCTTGCATCCCGTAAGAAGGTCTTTTATTTGCTCAGACAGCTTACTTTGCAAAACCGCAGGAACCTTGGCTTGCTTTTCGGCCGCCTCAAAATATCGTCCGTCAATTATGAACCAAGCGCCCTTGGGAGTTATAACCAGCACACCTGCATCGCCCGATTCGAAGTCGGTCAGGTAACGTTTTTGGGTGGGGCAGGTTACAAGAACCGCATCAAAACCCTCAGCACCTTCAAGCACCCTTAACAGCCGCTCATTCATTGCAAAGCTCCTTTACAGCCAGGTGATAGCTTTGTTCACCGTGACCGCTTATAACGCACTGACACACATCGGCAATAACAGAAATGTGTCTGAACTCTTCCCTTTCTTTCGGCTCGGATATATGCACCTCAATAAAAGGTGTATCAACCGAACCGATGGCATCGCGAATGGCTATGGAATAGTGAGTATACGCTCCTGCATTTAAAACGCAGCCGTCATATTTTCCGTCAACCCTTTGAATAACATCAATCAGCGCACCCTCGTGGTTGGACTGAAAAAAGTCACACTCCGCCCCAAGCTCAGCGGCATATTTTGCAATATCGGCATTTATCTCATCCAAGGTGCGGCTGCCGTATATGGTGGGCTCACGTTTGCCCAGCATATTAAGATTGGGGCCGTTTATAATAAGAATTTTTTTCATCACTTTGTCTCCAAGGATTTGTAATAGTTTTTCATCTGCAAGGCATCCTCTGCCTGCGTGCCTGCCGACTCGCATATTATGGTTGGATTGCATCCTCTGGCAAGAGTAATTTCCATCAAATAGTTAAAATTGGGACCGTAGACGGTATCGTCAAAGGTAAGGTGCCGAACCTCGCCTCCATCGCTGTACTCAATTTTTGAAAAGTGAGCGTGGTATTTTTGCATACGCTCGGTGCCGATTGAGTTTTGAAGGGTGTCAAAAACCCGCTCAAAATCTTCACGGGTGGTGAGGCCGCCCCTTGTGCGAGCGTTGAGATGACCGAAATCTATGCAAGGGATAACCCGCTCATCCACAGCGCAAAACTGCATTATCTCGTCGAGGTCACCCAGCTGGTTGATTTTGCCCATGGTTTCGGGGCAGAGAATGATATGGCCCAAGCCCTCGTCATCCATCGCCTTAAGGGCTCTTTTGAAAGTGGATATAGCAAGGGCTACCGCCTCTTCGCGCTCCATCTTGCCTTTGCCGCCCGGATGAAGAATCACCCTTGTGGCACCCATCCAATGGGCAGCTCGGGCGCTTTGTAAAATGTAATTTATTGAATTATCAAGCTTGGACTCCTCGGCTGCTGCAAGGGAGATGTAGTAGGGGGCGTGCAAAGACAAAGCAATGCCTTTTTCGGCGGCAAGAGCGCCAAATTGACGTGCCTTTTCTTCACCCACGTTTACCCCTCTGCCGCATTGATATTCGAAGGCATCAAGCCCCATCTTTTCAATATACTCAGGCATATCCAAGCTGCCCTTATAACCCATTTTTGCAAAGCTGTCGGATGTGCCTGCAGGGCCGAATTTTGCGCTCATAAGCTTTCCTCCTTATATCTTTTGATAAGGGGCTTTTCCAGGCGCCGTCTGACGCGGAAGGAAAAACCGTCCTCTTCTTTTATGGGGGTGACAAGAAGGGGCTTAACCCCTGCCAGATTGGCGCCCAACATATCGGTAAAAAGCTGGTCGCCGACCGCCGCCACCTCTTTGCGCTTTAGACCCATGGTTTTGGCGGCTCGCAAAAAGCCGAAAGGAAGCGGCTTAAGTGCTGTGCTTGTAAAATCAAGACCCAGCTTGCCTGCAAAAGGAACAACGCGGCTTGCTCGTGCATTTGATACCATTATCAGTTTTATGCCCGCCTCTTTCATCTCGCTAAGCCACTGCTCAACACCCTCGTGAGGAGTTTGAGAATGATGCTCAGACAGGGTGTTGTCAGCATCCAAAGCAAGGCCCTTTATATTGTTTTCTTGCAAAAACTGCAAGCTTATATCGGTAACGCGATAAAACATCTTGCAGGGTTTAAAAATCGGCAAGGTGCGCCCCCCTTTTTTATATATAATGATTGTTGTTTGTCGAAACGCTTGAAAGCGCTTCGACAAGCCGCTTTTTAAGCGGATATAGCAAAATTAAATTCTATGATTTAATTTTGCACAACATTCATTGCAATGGATA
>JAZRNV010000109.1:0-5678 GCA_045648425.1 Acutalibacteraceae bacterium
AGGGTCGTGGGAATAGTGATAATACTCCCCTATCAAGCCGAATTCGCTTATGGCAACCAAGCTTTGAGATGGCAATTCTGACGAATGTTCACCCGGTACGTTGCCCCAAAGCACGTCGCCTTTTCTGAGATAAATAAAATCGCATATGGACTTTTTAAGCAGCTTTTGGGCGTTATCGTCAAAGACAAAAAACACCTGTGGTGCCTGGGCCGAAACGTCGCCAATCCATTGGCCGCGCTCCCGATCGGGGCAATCCATAAAATTGTTGCGCATACATACATAAAGGGTGCGTATGGATTTTTCAAGCAACCGATTAAACAACGGATTATCGGTAACAAAACTGCCAACCTGCTCGGTATCGTACCCACTTTCGGTAAAGGAGATCCCCTCAAACTTTACGCTTTGCGGGAAAGTAGCAATAATTTGCTCGCCGTAAAGGTACATAAGACAATCAAACCGGTTAAGTCCCTTTTTGCAGATGTATTCTATGCGATGGCCGTTATAGGCGTGTTTTTCATCCCCCGGGCCGCCGTTTACGGTATATCGGTCGGTACGAATGTCTACCCTTTCTCCTCCTTCAGCGCTAAGGGTAAAGGATATGGTCATTGCCATTGCGTAGGGAAGCTTGGCAATAAATCCGTCGTCAGTTTTAGTAAATGGCAGTTCTTTTTTAGGGTAAACCTTTATAAGGGGCAGAGGGGATTTTATCATACCTCCCCACGGGCCGTTCTCATATTCGGTCGCCGCCGAAAAGCCGTCAAAAGTAAAGTCGGCACAGGTAAAATCTCCAACATCCAAGTTGGCATTAAAGCCGATGTTTTCACCGCCGTACAAGTGAGAGGGATGGGGCGGCAGTGTTTTAACATAGGCAGGGTGGTTGGCAATCAAAAAGCCCGAATCGGAATACAAGTTCAGTGCATCGCATTTAAACACAAATCCGCCCTTGCCCGAGTTAACGTTGTTTCGGCCGCCATTACCGTAAAACCAAACGAGGGCGGTCAGCGTGTTTTCGCCCACTTTAAGATAAGGGGCAATATCTATCTCTTCGGCATAGCCGCAACCCTTACGACTTTCGCGAAAAACGCCCCCCTCAAAGACTACGGGATGCCCGTTAATCCATAACCAAAATTTTGTTTCAGCGCCAATATAAGCTGTCGCCGATTTGCACAGCTTGGAAAGCGTAAAACGCTTTTGTATGATCACCTTTTGGTCAGGTGAGGTGTTATCCTTTGTCCATATCCATTTTGCAGGTGAAAAATCAATCATTTTTACAGCCGCCTTTTTATAGGATTTTTTCTCCGTTAACAAAAACATCCTCAACGGTAATGTTGTAAAATTCTGCACCCTCAACGGTGGATTTTTGCTCAATCAAAACCGTGGGCTTACCCTCTGCTTTGGGCAAATTATCATCATAATAAACGTATATACCTTATAAAGGTTACATCGTGAACCGAGGCCGATTTTATTCCCGTCAGGTCAAATTCATCAGGCACTCTGTACTGGCCGCGCCACAAGCCCTCACGGTAGCGGTGGTTTTTGATTTGAATCAGATGGGGTATCATAACTTTGCCCCCTCCGTCGTAAACCATTTCATCGGTCATCTGATAAACAGGGATCTCGTCAAAGGCGTTAAATTCTACGCTGATATTTTCAAAAGATATATGATGCACCTCGGCAAAATCGCCGTTTTGAATATCCAACGCTGTATTGCCCGCCCTTAAAATATTGCAGTTTTTAAAGGTGATGTTTTGATATTCGCGGCAAGAGGTTTCTATGCCGATTTCGCAAGTTTTGCCCCAATCGCACCACAAGGTGCAGTTGTCAATGGTGATGTTTTCGTTGTTTGTATCAAAGTATCGGTCAATGCCCTTAATAACAATCGCGTCGTCAAAGGAGTGTACAAAAGAATTTTTGACCGTCACCTTTTGGCTATTGACAATATCAATGCCGTCGGTGTTGTAGCGCCACTGACCAAACACCTTGATATTGTCTACCACTGCATTTTTGCAATGGAAAAGGTTTACGCACCAAATGGCGGAATCTCTGAACAAGACCCCTTCTATCCTTACATTTTCGCAGTCAACAAACTTGATGTTTCCGTTTACATAGCTTTCGTATCCGCATCGGGTAAAGCGTGCTTCACAGGAATCGTCAAACATTCCGTTGCCCGTTACCGATATGTTGCTTGCATTTTGTGCAAAAATTGAGCCGAAGACCAGCGCATCCTTGTCCACATACACACTTTGGTTATCGGTTAGGGTGATTTTGCCCGCAACGTGTACGCCGGGGCCGAAATAATAGGTTACCTCTTCCCTTTTGGGCGCCTCTACGGGCAAGGAGTTAAACAAAAACAAGCACTCGTGATAATCGTCGGTGGCAAGAATTATTTGCCGCTGTGGCTCAAGTTCAAAACAAACTCTGTCCCCTTCTTTTGTGTAGGGAATGTTGAAAGCAGATGGGCGAAGTAACAAATCTTCATATTCCTTGTTTATAACAACCTCTACCTTTACACTTTCGGTACTTACAACGTTAACAAAAGATGCCAACTCGGTCTGGTCTATTGAGCGCTGGTATCCCGGAAAGAATCTGTTAAAAGGATGCTTTGATATTCTGCAGGTGTATACGGGGGCTTCGGTGCCGTTGATAAACACCTTGAAATCCTTTGATATGGGTTCAACAATTTTGAAGCCGTAGGGCGCCGATTCGTGTTCAAAGACTGAAAAAGAAAACATATCAAATCTCCTTTAAAAGAAAAGTATCAACAAAATTGATGCTATGCCGCAGCCGATGCCTATCCACTGCTTAGCGGTCAATCTCTCTTTAAATATAATCGCCGCCGACAAAAGCGTCAACAAGAGTCCTCCTCCATTGACGGCAGGAAAAAAGATGATGCTGTCTATTTTGCCCGAAAGATACAAATTCAGGCAATGGTTGGCGGTATAAAAAACGCCTGCCAATATCATCATTACAATTATTCCCCCGCCTAAAGTGCGAAACTGCGACTTCTTTTTTTTGCCCGTAACAAGCAGGGTTATAAGAGCATAAGCAAAGCAAAACACAAAGGAATACAACAAAAACTCGTTGCTTTCGCTCTTGTAAGGGGATTTTTGATGAATCTTTTGTATAACACCCACCAATCCGCCGCAAACAAAGGCGGTTACACACCACATAAGCCAACTTTTTTCGTTGCGTGATGAGTGATCGTTTTTATTACCGTTAACCGACAAAATAATGGTGGGAATCATAAGCGCTACCCCGCCCAGTTTGCCCCACGATAATGGCTCTGCCCACAGAACTGCCCCCGAAAAAGAGGGTATCAGCAGTGAAAAAGAGGTTATCATGGAGGTATAGGAAAACGGCCCTGTTTCAAGAGCTTTGATGTATGAGAGCTGCTGTGAAAATATCATCAACCCAAACAGCACAGCCAGCATAACGGTGAAGGCAGAAACTCTGCCAATACCCATAAAAGGCAAAATTATTATGGCAGTTGCGGAAATTATAAGGTTGTAAATCAGACAGGTATGTACTCCGTAGCTGCTTCTGGATATGATTTTTCGCAAGATAGATACCATCAGCGCTGCTATTAACGTGGCAACCATCAAAAGGGTAAGCTTCAATTTGCATCATCCTTGACTAAGTGCTTTATTAATGCTATTATATAATAGCAAAAATTATATTTATATAATGTTTTTTGCATTTAATATAATATCGGTCTCACTTATAAGGAGTTTAATATGGTAAATCAACGGCAAAAGCTTGACCAAATGCTTTCGTTTAAAAACACCGGTTTTAAAATAGGGTTCAGAGACACTCACTTTAAACCATTTGCACCGGGACAAACCGACGTTCACATTCACGACTGCTATGAAATATATCTTAATCTTTCGGGTGACGTTTCTTTTTTTGTCAACAATAACGTTTATGAGGTAAACAAGGGCACCGTTGTCCTTTCTCACCCTAACGAGATTCATTATTGCATTTGCAACAGTGAGTGCCGCCATCAGTGCTATTGCCTGTGGTTTGAATGTAATGATGAAAAGATGAGTGAAATAATCGGCGGTTTTAATACTGTCTATGCATTTTCAGAGCATAACCAAAGCAAAATCATCGCTTTGTTTGAGGAGCTTCACAAATCATCGGAAAACAATCAATATCTTTCTCAAATGCTTTCGTTTTTAAAAATAATGGAGCTTTTGGCAGATAACAAAGGTTCCCTTTCTGCCATCGGTTACATGCCTGATAAGGTGAGTGAAATAATTGACTATATAAATGGTCATTATACCGAAATTATGAGTGTCAGCCAGATTGCCGAGGCGTTTCATATAAGCCGTTCAACCCTTAGCCGATGGTTCAAGCAGTATATAAATCTTTCCCCTATAGATTTTATTCAAGAGAAAAAACTGGCTTATGCAAAATATCTTTTGCAGTCGGGCAAATCGGTGACCGAGGCAGGTTACGCCGCCGGCTTTTGCGACAGCGCCTATTTTATTTTGAGGTTTAAAAACAAATTCGGCATTACTCCACACCAATACAAAAAGCTTGCAAAATAAAAAAAGAAGGCCCGAGCTTAATCGGGTCTTCCTTTTTATTTATTTGGCATAATTACTTCATGCTGTTCTCATAAGACTCGATCATCTTTTTAACCATCTGACCGCCGATAGATCCTGCCTGCTTAGAGGTAAGGTCACCGTTGTAGCCCTGCTTAAGGTTTACACCAACCTCGGTTGAGGTAGCCGACACAGCTAACAGAATTACATCAGTTCAAATCCTCAGCTTCGCCAATAAATTTGTAGAATATGCGGATGGATTGCTCATACTCCGAATTGGCGTGAGTTGCTCTTTTACGGCCGTCAGGCAATATTTTTGGACCAACATCAATCCTCTCTACAAAGGTAAGCAATGTGTCCCTATCCAATTCTTCTATGCGGCTATATTTTTTGGTCAGTTCAAAAAACTTCTGATAGTTCTCTATCTTGGCCTTTTTGACGTCCTCATCACTTTTAAAACTTTGCAATTCATTCTTTATTCCGTTGGCCTCAACCTGCAGTTTTTCTAACAAGCTATTAAGGGTAGAATCATCAATCTTACCCTCTGCATTATCACTATACAGTTTTAACGTCATATTGTCAATGGTGTTGAGCCTGGCCTCTAATTGCTCTTTGCGTCGTTTCCTGGCCTTGATAGCCTTGGCAGAGCTGTCATTTTTAATTAGATTGTCAACGATGCGATTGATAGCCCGATTGTCTAAAGTAATAAATGCGTTTAATTCATCGGTTATCAACTCCACCAAATCAAAGTATTTAATACGCGCTCCCGTACAAGGGTTCGCCGCATCTTTGCGCTTGTTAATGCAAGAAAGATACCAATATTTTTCCCGCTCACCTTTATAGACGGAGCCGCAAGAGCATAAAGCGTGACCACACAATGCACAATAGGCAACGCCTGCAAAAATGCTCTTTCTTACGTGGTCGTGCTTCCGATAATCCTTAGTGCCTTTTGCCAAGTTCTTTTGCGCCATTTCAAAAACAAACTCATCCACCAAAGCTTCGTGGGTATTATATGTTACCGCCCATTCACTTTCAGGTACACTCTGCTTCTTTTTTGACCTGACGCTTGTTTTCTTCGTCTTGCCTAATATGGTGTGGCCAAGATAAACCTTGTTTTTAAGATAACGTTTA
>JAZRNV010000110.1:0-5887 GCA_045648425.1 Acutalibacteraceae bacterium
CACCTGGGGACCCTACGGGGTCCCTTTTTTCTAAATCTAAAGAAAGGAGGCCCGTCAAATGAAAATCTACACAATCAACGGCCGCAAGGTTTGGCTCGACAAGGCTCCCGCGGGAGTGACCGAGACAATCAAGGCCGAGGATGACAAGGAGATCGTCAAGGCTGAAAAGGCGGCGCCCGAGGCAAAAGCCAAAAAGGCAACGGCTAACAAGTCAAGAAAAGCAGGAGGCAATAAATGAGCGAATTTAATAATGAACTCTTGACCTCCTGGGGTTATATGGTCGACGCGACCGCGATCGGGGACCTTATCACGCCCGCGGAATTTGTCGCCTTTACTGGCGGCAAGTTTAGCGCGAGCGATACGAGGATAACGGCAAACATCCCGAGCGCGTCGGCGTCAATCCGTAATTTTTGCGGTTGGCATATAAGCCCCTCGTTGACTTGCGGGATGATTTACCGTTTGGCCGATTTGCGCGATTCGTTCATCGGTCCCGATGTATTGATACAGCTCCCCGCGACCTATGTCTCAAGAATCGACAAGGTCGTCGTCGACGCGGTCCTTGACCCCGACACGGGTGATTATGTCGGCGATGTTATGACCGACTACGACCTCACGCCGAGCGGACTCTTGAGGATTTACGACATCGGCGCGAGAGATCGCAAGAGTCGTATATTTGTCAAGTATGTCGCGGGCCTCGACGATGCGAGCATCGCGGCCGTCAAAGAGCTCACGGCGAATTTAGTGACCCACGCGGTCGCTAATCCCTACGGGGTCAACAGCGAGGCCGCGGGCGGTGTTAGCGTGTCATATAATTCGACCTGGGCGGGCCACGCGTCAGCGACGGGCCTCTCGAATGACACCCGCGAGGTCCTCGAGCCCTACAAGGTGAGGGGGGTGTATTAAAATGCTCCCGTCATTTTGCAATCAAGAGATTACTCGCATCAGACCAGGCACAACGACCGCGAGGGGGTCCGTGATTCCCGATTGGTCGGCCGAGGCGGTCGACACCCTCAAAATATCGGGGTGCTCCGTACAACCCGCGGCGACGAGCTTGACGCAAGACGGGCGAGTCCTGGGAATATCGGAGGGAATGACGGCATATTTGCCCGAGGGCTCCGATGTCAGACCAGGCGACCGCATCCTTTTTGACGGTCAAGTTTTCACGATCAACGGCGAGCCTAAAGCCTGGGCGGGTCCGTTTACCCGTTCAAACATTCAACTCAATTTGATTCGTTGGGAGGGGTGACAAATGTCCGATATTAGGCTCAAGTTTGACAGCGCGGGATTTCGGGCGCTCTTGTTATCTGACGGGGTCAAGGACCTCGTCACGGACAAGACGACGGAAATCGCACAAAGAGCGAACGCGAACGCGGGCGGCGACGGATTCGAGACCTCGGTCGAGGTCGGAGGTTACGGCGGCGGCCGTTGGGTCGGGTTTGTTCACTCTACCGACGCGGAGGCCTACAAGGCCGAGGCCGAGGACAAAGTTTTAACGAGGGCGGTGACACAATGAGCACAATCGACATTTTGAAACCGACGGACATCGAGAACGAGATCAGACTCGCGCTAATGGACTACCTAACCGCGTATGTGAGACCGCTCCCGAAAGGGTTTATAACTCCGTCGGTCCTTATCACGGCAACGGGCGGCAATAGCGCCGACACGATTGACGCGTTTGTCGTCGTGCTTGATGCAAGAGCCGAAACCGACGAGGCGGCGGTTGATTTGATTAACACCGCGGTCGGTTTGCTCGAGGCCCAGGCGGCCCGACAATTCGGCGCGCTCCGCTCCGTAAACATCAACAGCCTCGCGAGGTGGGGGAATGACCCCGCAAGGCCCGACCTCAAGTTATGCACCGCGACCCTAATCGTGCGGGCTCACCGTGAGGCCGTAACAATTCCCACAATCTAAAATCTTAATTATGGAGGTAATACTCTTATGGCAAGTAACAAGGTAAACCTCGGAATCGGCGCGGTGACGGGTATGTTTTACACCGCACCCGCGGGGACAGCGCTCCCCGCTTATCCTGGCGAGACTCTCGCGGCTGACTGGGTCGAGTGCGGCGCGGTTAGCGATGCGGGCCTCACCTGGGCGACGGGTAAGGACTCCGACCCGCTCCGTGATTGGTCAAAGACCGTGCGCCGCCTTATGTCGGGCGACGAGGGCGGCACCGTAACGGCTCCGCTCCTCTACACCGAGGAGGAGACCCTCAAGACGATTTTTGGCGCGGACAATGTAACGATCACCGCCGCCGATGCTACCCACGGCAAGATAACAAGCGTGACCGTGGCGCCTGGCGTGAGCGCTCCGTCAATGGCTTTCTTATTCCTTATGAAAGACGGAGACGATTTGCTCTATCTCGGCACCGAGGAGGGAATCGTTCGCGATGTCTCCGATGTCTCAATGAGCCCGACCGAGGCGATCGTTTGGGAGTGCACAATCGAGGCCGCATCCTGGACATTCGCAAAGAATGACGGACAGCCCGCTTAATTATTCGGAGGATTAAAACGATGCCAACATTAGATTTAAACAAGAGGAGAGCCGAGCGCCCGAGAGTGGAGCCGCTCGAGCTCAAGATCGGGGAAAAGGTTTTTTACATTCCCCTCGGCCAGGACATAAAATATTATGAACTCGCCGAACTCCAGGACAGCGAAAAACAGCGCGCCTTTTTTGCGCGTTATATTGACGCCGAGACAATGGAGGCCCTCACCGTCGCCGACATCACCGACATTATGAGCGCGTGGTCGGAGGCAACGACAAAAGGAACGGGGGCAAGCCTGGGGGAATCATCGGCCTCGCGAGATTCATAAAAGATCACGACGAGGCTCTCGAGTATGACCTAATCACTCGAACGCCTTACAGTTTAGAGGACCTGGGGGGCGCCCTTTCTTGGGGCGCTCTCCGTTCTTTTATTTATCACCTGGGGACCGATAGCGCTCTTGCGCGGGACCTCGGCAAGGCGACGGGGTGGGAGTCTACTCTCAAAACAAACGCGATTCTCGCGGATATATACGATTTATTGCAAGTTATAAATAATAATTTGTGTCATTCAAGAAAGAAAATTAGACCCTATCCGAGACCTGGAAAGGGTGACAATAACAAGCGCCTCGGAAAGGGAGCGATCACTCTCGACGCGATGCGCGAATTTATAAGGGGGCGAACAAGTGGCAAGCGGTGACAGAATCAATGTAGGTAATGCCTATGTGACAATTATCCCGAGCCTTGAGGGTGCTCAACAGTCAATCAGCGAACAGCTCGGCGCCTCGGCGGGAGCGGCCGCGAAATCGGTCGGCGAACAGTCGGGCCAGGATTTCGGCAACGCGTTAGCGACGGGAATCAAGGCGACGGCGGCGGTCGTAGCGGCGGCAACGGCGGCGGTCGCGGGCGCGGCGATAGCAACGGGCAAGGCTTTCATCCAGGCGGCGAATGATGTCTCCGAGTGGGGAACTACCGTCGACAAGGAGAGCCAAAAAATGAATATGTCGGCCGAGGGTTATCAAACCTGGGCCTTTATTCTTGAGCACGCGGGCGCCTCAATCGACGGAATGAAAAACGCTATGAAAAAGCTCACGATCGCGGCCGAGGAGGGCAACGACGCGTTTGACGCGCTCGGAATCTCCGAGGAACAGCTCGCGGCGATGTCTCCCGAGGAAACTTGGAGCGCCACGATCGAGGCCCTCCAAAATGTAGCGGATGAGGGCGAAAGGACCGCCCTCGCGAATGAGCTCCTCGGCAAGGGCGCGGTCGAACTCGCGCCGCTCTTTAATATGACAGCCGAGGAAACCGACGAACTCAAGACCCAGGTCAAGGAGCTCGGCGGTATTATGTCCGACGACGCGGTCAAGGCGGCGGCCGAATATCAAGACGAGTTACAAAATATGAATGTAGCGCTTGACGGCGTGAAAAATAATATGATGTCAAAATTTTTGCCTGGAATGTCTCAAGTTATGAAAGGCTTGTCAATGGTATTCTCGGGCAACGGCGGCATCGAGGAAATCAAGGCGGGCCTCGGCGAGATCACGGCGAAAATTGTCGAATTGAGCCCCGAATTTTTTGAGATAGCGAGCGCGATCGTGACCTCAATCCTTGAGGGATTCGGCGCGATGCTACCCGCCGCGAGTGCGGCGCTTTTTGGGTTTATCAATGACGCGCTTGTCACGGTCACGGGTTTAATCCCCTCCCTATTGCCCGTCATAACATCGGGGCTGACGGCCTTGATGTCGACGGTCCTTGACTGTCTCCCGTTGATAACCTCGAGCCTTTTGACGCTCGTCACGGACCTCGTCACCTGGCTCGCAAGCGGGAACAATGTCAAGCTATTAGTCGACGGCATTGTCAAGCTCGTCGGCGCGGTCGTGAGTCAAATTGGTCTTGTTTTGCCCGTGCTATTGCCCGCAATCGTGAGCATAATCGGCGATGTGGCGAAATGTCTCACAACGCCCGACAATATCGCGATTTTGCTCAATGCGGTCCTTTTGGTGGTCGGCTCGGTCATTCAGACCCTCGTCAATGTGGTCCCCGAGTTTATTGATTATTATGTCGGACTCGTCACAAATATCGCCGATGTAATAATCGGATTCGCGAATTGGGTCGAGCCTTATGTCAGCCAGGGCCTCAATTATGTCCTCGGTTTGTTCAATTCTTGGGGCTCGAGCGTCAAGACATTTTTCTCGGGAATTGTCTCGACGATCACCTCGACTGTCTCGAATTGGGTCGGCAATATCAAGGCGACTATTGTCAATTTTACAATCGGCGTATATAACACCGTGACGGGTTGGATTTACAACCTACAAAACGGCTTTATAAACGGGTTTAATTCAATCACCTCTTGGGTCGGGAATATTCTCGGCTCAATCGGTCAGTTTGTCGGCGATGTCGTGAGCACGCTCTCGAGCTTGCCAGGTCAAATAGTCTCAATCGGGTCAGATATGGCCCAGGGCTTAATCAATGGCCTTGATGTCGATTGGGTCATTGACCAGGTCAAAAAGCTCGGCAAAAAGGCAATCAAGGCCCTCAAGGAAACGCTCGGCATCGCGAGCCCGTCGAAAGAGTTTGAAAAAATCGGCTATTGGTCGGCGCTCGGATTCGGCGGCGGGTGGTCTGACGAAATGGATATTATCGCCGACGATATGGTCGACGGTATGACAGACCTCACGGGGTCAATGTCGGCCGAGGTGACGGCATACGGCGCGGGCGGCGCGGCAACGATCGGAGACAATACGACATACAACGGCGGCGCGGTGACAATGAATATCTACGGCGCCGAGGGCCAGGATGTCAACGAGCTCGCGGATGTTATCGCGGAAAAGCTCGGAGATATGACAGCACGAAAGGGGGCCGTTTATGCCTAAACTTTTTAACTTTACCACCTCGAGGCGTGGCCTCTTGGTATATGGAGGCGAGGCCTCGGCCGATTTTGGCATCGTTTTAGCCGAGGCTCCCGCTTTCGAGCGCCCGACCCGTAAACAGTCAGTTTTTACGGTCCCAGGGCGAAACGGTGCAATAATTCAACAAGAAAACGCGTGGAGTGATGTCTCGAGGGTTTATAAGGTTTGGGTCGCTGACTCGGCCGACAAGGACCTCGCGGACACGGTCGACGCGGTCGCGGCCTGGCTCAATTCTAAAACGGGTTACAACAGACTCGAGGACAATTTTGAGCCCGATGTCTACCGTTTGGCTTATTACTCGGGCGGTGATTCGTTTACAAATGACTTGACACAATACGGCGAGGCATCGCTCCGCTTTACTTGTAGGCCCGAGCGATTCCTCAAGGATGCCGACAACGAGATCGAGGTCACCAACGGCCAGGCGATAATCAACGAGACACGATTCGCCTCAAAGCCCTTGATTCACCTCGAGGGCTCGGGGATTGTCACCTTTTCAATCC
>JAZRNV010000111.1:0-11439 GCA_045648425.1 Acutalibacteraceae bacterium
TCGCTTGATGATTGCCCACAATGCCCCTTTTGATATTTCTTTTACCCGTGCAGCTGCAGAGCGCTTGGGCATAGAGTTTAACAACCCTTACCTTGATACCGTTCCTATGTCTCGCGCCCTTCTTAAGGATATTAAAAATCATAAGCTTGATACAGTTGCGGAAGCGTTGGGACTGGGCGATTTTAACCATCACAGAGCCGTTGACGACGCAACCGTTTTGGGTCATATTTTTGTTAAGCTGCTGAAACTTTTGAGCGAGCAGACAGAGGGCTCTTGCACCTCGATGAATGACATTAACGCTCATCTTGCCGGGGGAGACCCTCGCGGTTTAAAACGATACCATCAGATTATACTTGTTAAAAACCTTACCGGCCTGCGAAATATGTATAAGCTTATTTCAATGGCTCATGTTAAGTATTATCAAAATCGCGGTGCGGCCAGAAAACCCCTTATACCCAAAAGTGAGTTGGAAAAGCATCGTGAGGGCTTGATTATCGGATCGGCTTGTGAGCAAGGAGAGTTGTATCAGGCGGTGCTTAACAACCGCGCCTGGGGTGAGTTGCTTGAAATAGCAGATTTTTATGATTTTCTTGAGATTCAACCCAACGGTAACAACGAGTTTATGGTGAGAAACGGTACAGTTCAATCTGAAGAACAGTTAAACAACATAAACAGAACAATAATTAAACTTGCAGATAAATTGGGCAAGCCGGTTGTTGCTACGGGTGACGTTCACTTTTTGGATCCCGATGACGCCAAGTTCCGTGCTATATTAATGGCAGGGCAGGGCTTCTCGGATGCTGATGATCAAGCGCCCCTTTATCTTAAAACTACTGAGGAAATGCTTGCTGATTTTGACTATCTGGGTAAGGATAAGGCCTTTGAAGTTGTTGTTACCAATCCTAATAAAATTGCCGAAATGTGTGAGTATTTTAAACCCATACCCGACGGTAGTTATCCTCCCACTATTGAGGGCTCCGATGATATCATTCAGCAGGTAACCTATGAGCGTGCTCATGAGATTTACGGTGAACCGTTGCCTGAGATTATACAAAAACGTCTTGATAAAGAGCTTGGTTCAATAATCAAAAACGGATTCTCAATAATGTATGTTTCGGCACAAAAGCTGGTTGCCGATTCGGTTGAGCATGGATATTTGGTTGGTTCTCGTGGTTCGGTTGGCTCTTCTTTTGTTGCAACTATGGCGGGAATTTCTGAGGTTAATCCTATGGAACCCCACTATGTTTGCCCCAACTGTAAGCATAGCGAGTTTATTACCGACGGCTCTGTCGGCTCCGGTTTTGACCTGCCTGAAAAGAATTGCCCCGATTGCGGAACTTCGATGAACCGCGATGGTCAGGATATTCCTTTTGAAACCTTCTTGGGCTTTGACGGTGACAAGGTGCCCGATATTGACCTAAACTTCTCCGGTGAATATCAGACCAGCGCTCATAAATACACCGAAAAGATGTTTGGCAAAGAAAATGTTTTTAAGGCAGGAACCATTGCTACGGTTGCAGATAAAACCGCATACGGTTTTGTTCGTAAATATGCAGAAGAGCGCGGTATAGTGCTTAATAAAGCAGAAACCGAGCGATTGACTTTAGGTTGCACCGGTGTAAAACGCACAACCGGTCAACACCCTGCGGGTATGGTAATAGTACCTGAGGGATATGAGATTTACGACTTCTGTCCCATTCAGCATCCTGCCGATGATGTAAACTCTGATGTGCAGACTACTCACTTTGATTTCCATGCCATACATGACACTATACTGAAACTTGATATACTTGGACACGACGTTCCCACTATCTATAAGTATCTTGAAGATAACACGGGCATTTCTGTAATGGATGTTCCTATGAGTGATCCAAAGGTTATGAGCTTGTTTACCTCTACCGATGCTCTGGGTGTAACTCCTGATGATATCGGTTCATTAACCGGCACATTCTCGTTGCCTGAGGTTGGCACTAACTTTGTAAGAGGAATGCTGGTGGAAACACAGCCCAAGACTTTCTCTGACCTGCTGCAAATATCTGGCTTGTCGCACGGTACGGATGTTTGGTTGGGAAATGCTCAAGAGCTTATTAAGGATGGTACATGTACAATATCTGAGGTTATAGGAACGCGCGACTCTATTATGACCTATCTGATGCATAAGGGCGTCGATCCTAAGATGGCTTTTAAAATAATGGAGATCACCCGTAAAGGTAAGGCGACCAAACTGCTTACCGACGAGCATGTTCAGGCAATGCTTGACCACGGTGTGCCACAGTGGTATATAGATTCTTGCTTTAAAATAAAGTATATGTTCCCCAAAGCTCACGCTGCAGCATATATGATTTCAACCCTCCGTCTCGGCTGGTATAAGGTTTACTATCCGCTTGAATATTACGCTGCTTACTTCAGTGTGCGCAGTGATGATTTGGATGCCAAGGTGCTTATGGGGGGCAGGGAAGCTGTAAAAGCTGCAATGCTTGAGATTGAGGCAAAGGGAAAGGCCGCTAACGCTAAAGACAATTCACGTCATGCAATACTGCAGATAGTTAACGAGATGTTTGCTCGTGGTATTGAATTTTTGCCTATCGATTTTTATAATTCGGATGCGCGACTTTATAAAATGGAGGATGGAAAAATTCGATTACCTTTCAGCTCGATAAGCGGCGTAGGTGAGAATGCTGCTGAATCTATTTATGCGGTTGCCCACAGTGACAAGTCGTTTATTTCAAAAGAAGAGTTAACTCTTGTTGGAGGCCTCGGAAAGTCTTTGGTTGCAGCTTTGGATGAGCTTCATGCATTGGACTTTTTGCCCGACAGCGCTCAGATTTCTTTCTTTTAATAAAATAAAAAAGGATGAACATTTTGTTCATCCTTTTTTGCTGTGCAAATTATTTTGACAGACCTTTGTTCTTTTCATCTAACAGCTTATCAACCAACTCTTCAACAACTAAGCGATCATCAAGATTTAATGCAGAAATCTTGTTAATAAGACGCTTGGCTACTTTGACAGGTGTCAAAGTATCTTCTTTTAGTGTGAAGACGGGATCTTCACGCAGAACAGTAGCAGGTACAGTCAGCAATTCTTCGATCGAGCAATCGAATAATTCAGACAACTTAGCCAAAGTTTCGACCGAAGGAGTGGTTTTGCCGGTCTCATAATACGCATATGTGGACCTTTCAAGATTCAATAAGTTAGATATCAGCTGTTGAGTCAAGCCAAGCTGTCTGCGCTTGATTTTAAGATTGTTTGCCAAAGTCAAACCCATATATAGCCACCCTTTCTTAAATTAATATACACATTATAATATCATAATATTGCGTTTTCAACTGGTAGTGAAAAAATGCCACTTGCCCAACCAAGTGAATTGTTTTCAAGTTTTCACAATATATTGTGTTTTCACATATATTAAATGATGGTTGCAAAAAAAATTAATATATGATATAATAATCTGTCTCAAAGCATATAAGGAGATAGATGTATGCAAAATGTTATTATATCCATAATAAGTGAAGTATTGTCTGATGGTGATACTGAAAATATGGAGTTTAATACAACCGGTAAAATGGTTGTTGAAGATGGAGTTTGTCGTTTGCATTATTTCGAGGATGACGGCAGTGGCAATTCTTTGGCTTTTATCAAAGCAACATCAACATCCGTTACAATTCAGCGAAGCGGAGAGCACGCTTCAACCCTAAATGTTGTTGCAGGCGAGCGCTGCGTAGGCCATTATGATATGGGAGCTATGGGTATGATGGTTGGCTTCACAGGCCGACGAGTTGAAGCTGTTTTTTCTGAAAGTAGTGCCGATATCAAGCTTGAGTATGCAGTTGATATCAATGCCGCCCCAATAAGTGTTAATAAAGTGAGCATTACGGCAAGACCGGCCGATTGAAAGGAATATAAAGATGTCAAAAATTATTAAAAAAGCGAACAGCGATATTAATGAAATAGTTATGACTGCAGCAGGTAAGGCAGTTGCTGACGGGAAATTTGAACCCGTTGCACTTCCTTCCTATAAGGTTGAAATTCCTGCAGACAGAAGCCACGGTGACTATGCTGTCAATGCCGCCATGGTGTGGGCTAAGTCTCTTCATTCCGCTCCTCGCAAGATTGCTGAGACCTTAGGCGAATATTTTGATTTTAACGGAACCTATATTGACAGATTTGAAATTGCAGGCCCCGGATTTATAAATTTTTTCTTAAATGACAGATTTTATTCAGATATTTTGAAGGACATTGAGGATTGCGGTGATGACTATGGCCGCTCTGACTATGGCGCCGGTAAGAGCGTTCTTGTTGAATTTGTTTCTGCAAATCCCACAGGGCCTATGCATATAGGTAATGCCAGAGGCGGTGCTTTGGGTGATTGCCTTGCATCGGTGCTGGATTATGCAGGCTTCAAAGTGGCCCGTGAATTTTATATTAACGACTCGGGTAATCAGATTGAAAAGTTTAAGACCTCTTTAGAGGTTCGTTATCTTCAGCAGCTTGGTCAGGATATTGAGATGCCTGAGGATGCTTATTTGGGTGAAGATATTGTAATTCACGCCAAAAACTTTATTGAACTTTATGGGGATAAATATCTTAACTGTGACAGCGAAGAGCGCAGAACTGCTTTGTGTGACTATGCTCTTCCCATTAATATTCAGAAATTGCACGATGACCTTAAAAAGTATCGTATAGATTATGATTGCTGGTTTAAAGAGTCGCAGCTTCATAAAGATGGCTCAGTTGAACGTATAATTGAAAAGCTTCGTCAATCGGGCCACACCTACGAACTTGAGGGCGCTCTTTGGTTTAAGTCTACCGATTTTGGTGAAGAGAAGGATCGCGTGCTTGTTCGCGCTAATGGAATTCCCACCTATTTTGTGCCTGATATTGCATATCATTATAATAAGCTCTGTGAGCGCAACTACGATATTGCCATTGATATTTTGGGCGCAGACCATCACGGTTATATTCCTCGTATGAAAGCAGCTATGGAAGCTCTTGGCGTTGATCCTGCTCGTCTTGATATTGTTATTATGCAGATGGTGCGCCTCGTTAAAAACGGCGAAACCTATAAGCTTTCAAAGCGCTCCGGTAAGGCAATTACTCTCGAAACCCTGCTTGATGAGGTTCCCATCGATGCAGCACGTTTGATATTCAATCTTCGCGAGCCTAACAGCCACCTTGAGTTTGATTTAGACTTGGCAGTAGAGCAGTCGTCTCAAAATCCTGTTTATTATGTACAGTACGCTCATGCTCGCATTTGCAGCATCGTTAAAAATCTTTCAGCCCAGGGTATTGAGTATAAGCCCCTTTCTGCAGAGCAGTTAGACTGTCTTAACGCACCGGAAGAGCGCGAGCTTATTCGTCAGCTGGCAGCCCTTGAGGGTGAGGTCGTATCTGCCGCTAAGGCATATGACCCATCAAAAATTACTCGTTATGTTATTGATTTGGCTACCTTGTTGCACAAATACTATAATTCCTGCCGCGTGAATTGCGGAGAAGAGGGCTTGACCAATGCCAGACTCTATCTTTGCGTTCGTGTTCGTCAGGTTATAGCCAATGTGCTTAATATGCTTAATATTACTGCACCCGAGGTAATGTAATGGTTATAATGTCGGTCGATTTGGGCCTTGCTCGAACCGGTATTGCGCTTTGCGACGCCATGCAAACCTTGGCATTCCCCAAAACAGTAATACACGAGCATAATAAGCAACGGCTTGTCGAGAAGGTGTCGGCTCTTGCTAATGAGAGTTTTGCGCAAAGAATAGTTGTAGGTCTTCCGCGAAATATGGACGGAACCGAAGGCGAGAGGGCACAAACCTGTCGCGAAATTGCCGATATGATCGCCCGGCATAGCGGAATAGAAGTGGTAATGCGTGATGAGCGCAATTCTACTGTTAGCGCATATACTGCATTGAATGCAAGCGATGTCAGAGGCAAAAAAAGGAAAGATGTTGTTGATGCGGTTGCGGCAACCATCATTTTGCAAGATTATCTTGATTATTTAAAACATCAAAAGTGACAGTATTGTTTGACATATTAGTTTAACTGTGCTATACTGTCACCGTGATTTAATTATTACGGAGGTATGGATATGGCTGAACAAAAAGAGTTTTTAACATATAAAGGCCGCCCCTTGGTTCGCAACGGCAACACTCTTTATTATGGTGATATGTCTGAAGAGTTTGTTATAATGATTCAGATTGTTTCTACTAAAAAAGAGGGCGATTTAGAAATGGCCGATAAGGTGCTTGTACAGCTTCTCAGCACCGATAGTGAGCTGCGTCCCCGTGAGCGCATAATTAAAAAGAGCGAAAAAATCGGTCTTTACAATGCTATGGATATTGGCGCAATCTGGCTTGAACGTGCACTTAAAAAGTAAGCAGTTTTTAATTGAATATCTTCAGGGCGAGGCGCAATTCCTCACCGGTGGTAACAGTCCACGAGCCAATATGGTTGATTCGGTGCAATTCCGAAACCGACGGTATAGTCCGGATGAAAGAAGATGAAAGCAATTATTTTATAATTGTAATTATTGCCCTGTGTTTTCACAGGGCTTTTTATTTTAGGAGTGATTTATTTGAAAAGCAAACACACAGCAAGAAAAATATGTTTTTGCGGAATTTTTGGCGGTTTAAGTTTTGTGCTGATGCTGCTTGAATTTCCTATTTCGTTTATTATGCCTTCTTTTATTAAGTTTGATTTTTCTGAAATTCCAGCTCTTATAGCAGCTTTTGCATATGGCCCTTTTTATGGAGTTTTAGTTTGTCTTATTAAGAATCTGCTGCATTTACCGCTTACAACAACCGGTTGCATCGGTGAGTGTTCTAATTTTATTTTAGGTGCAATTTTTGTTTGTGTTGCAGGTTTGGTTTATAAAAAAATGCGTTCTCGAAAGGGCGCTTTAATAGGATCTTTGGTTGGCTCGGCCGTTATGGCAATAATAAGCGTTTTTACCAATTATTTTATTGTTTATCCCTTGTTTTCTATGGTTCTGGATTTGCCGCTTGAGGCAATTCTCGGTATGTATAAAGCAATTTTGCCTTCTGTAAACAATTTGTTTGACGCAATAGTTATTTTTAACTTACCTTTCAATTTTGTTAAATGCATCGTTGCATCACTTATATGCTTTGCGGTTTATAAACGTATTTCTCCGATTCTAAAGAAAACAAAATCGGAAAGAAATGCTACTTGACAAATTATCAAACTGTGCTATAATACCTCTTGCAAATTGAATACCTATCTTATCAAGAGTGACAGAGGGAACAGGCCCTGTGAAGTCCGGCAACCTGCAAATGCAAGGTGCTAAATCCTGCGGTATGATACCGAAAGATGAGTTTTACTATCCGCATCTTTTGGTGCGGATATTTTTTATGAAGGAGATTTAAAATGAAAAAGTTGTTTACATCGGAATCGGTTACAGAAGGACATCCCGATAAAGTCTGCGACAGAATTTCTGACGCAGTGCTTGATGAAATATTAAAGCAAGACCCTATGGCACGTGTTGCTTGTGAAACTTTTTGCACAACCGGTATTGTTACGGTAATGGGTGAAATTACAACTACAGCAAAGGTTGACATCCCTTCTATCGCCAGGGATGCTTTGTGCGAGATTGGCTATGACAGTGCTGACAGCGGATTTGATGGCAACACCTGCGCTGTTATGACTGCTATTGATAAGCAATCAGCTGATATTGCAATGGGCGTTGATAACTCACTGGAGCTTAAAAACGGTGGGGAAGATGCAGCGCTTCAAAACGGTGCAGGCGACCAGGGTATGATGTTCGGCTACGCTTGTACCGAAACCGAGGAACTTATGCCCCTTCCTATTTCACTTGCACACGCAATGGCAAAACGCCTTACCGATATTCGTAAGCAGGGCGTGGTTGATTATTTGCGACCCGACGGCAAGACTCAGGTAACCGTAGAATATGACGGTGACAAACCCGTCAGAGTTGATGCTGTCGTTGTTTCTACCCAGCATAATGAAACTGTAACCCTTGAGCAAATTCGTAAGGATATGATAGAGCTTGTTATCAAGCCCATCATTCCCTATGAACTTTTGGATAGCGATACTAAGATTTTTGTAAACCCCACAGGCCGCTTTGTTGTAGGTGGTCCCCAGGGTGATACCGGCCTCACAGGTCGCAAAATTATTGTTGATACCTATGGTGGCTATGCCCGTCACGGTGGCGGTGCCTTTTCCGGTAAGGACCCCACAAAGGTTGATCGATCAGCAGCATATGCCGCCCGTTACGTTGCTAAAAACATTGTTGCGGCCGGCCTCGCTCAGCGTTGCGAGGTTCAGCTTGCATACGCAATCGGTGTTGCCAAACCTGTATCTGTTATGATTGATACCTTTGGCACAGGCGTTAAAAGTGAAAGTGACATTGCCGATGCAGTGTTGAAAGTCTTTGACCTTCGCCCCTCTGCCATTATCAGAGATTTGGGTCTGCGACGCCCCATATATCGCAGTCTTGCTGCATACGGTCATATTGGCCGCACCGATATCGACCTGCCTTGGGAAAAAACTGATAAAGTTGATGCGCTTAAAAATGCTATAAATGCTTGATGATTTAAACCTGTTGTGATATAATACTCGTAAGCAAAATGAAAGGAGTTCTTTGTTATGAAAAATGATAATTTTGCTTTGCACAATGTTGATATGATCGACTTCATCAAGGTGCTTGATACCTGCAAGGGTGATGTGTTCTTAGAAACACCGGAGGGCGACGTGCTTAATTTGAAATCAAAGCTTTGCCAGATTGTTGGCCTTGCAACCATTCTGCAGGGTTGCAGTATTGCCGAAGCCGTTATTCGTTGCTCTAACCCTGAGGATGAGCAAAAGCTTTTTCGTTTTAATCTTTATAAAGAAATGCCTGAAGAGAACTAAATCAAAAAGAACGCTCGGTAGAGCGTTCTTTTTTACATTTGCTTTTTAATTCTGTCTAATGCGTTCTTTTCCAATCTGCTGACTTGTGCTTGTGATATACCTATTTCTGCTGCAACCTCCATTTGAGTTTTTCCCAGCATAAATCTCATTGATAAAATGTTGCGTTCTCGTTCGCTTAGTTCACTGATCGCTTGTTTAAATGCAATTTCTTCTAACCAGTTTCGTTCATCGTTACCGTCGCCTACCTGGTCCATGATATATATTGTGTCGCCTCCGTCAGAGTATATCGGCTCATTTAATGATACGGGATCAACGATGCTCTCAAGAGCTATAACTGCTTCTTCTCGCGTTATTTCCAGCTCGTTGGCAATTTCTTCTACGGTTGGCTCTCTTTGTAATTTTATAAGCAATTTTTCTTTTGCTTGCATTGCTTTGTATGCGGTGTCTTTGATTGAGCGCGACACCCTTACCGAGTTGTTATCTCTAAGATAACGCCTGATTTCGCCTATTATCATGGGCACGGCGTAAGTTGAAAATCTTACTCCGTGGTCTGTATCGAAATTATCTATTGCTTTTATTAGCCCTATACACCCAACCTGAAATAAATCGTCGAGGTTTTCTCCGCGTCCGACAAATCTTTGAACAACGCTTAATACAAGCTTTAAATTTCCGTTGACCAATTCATCTCTGGCAGATTTACTGCCTGCCTTTATTTTTAACAAAAGCTGTTCCTTTTCCTGTTCATTAAGCACTTTTAAAGATGCGGTGTTTACGCCACATATTTCAACCTTGTTGTATATGATTATCGCCTCCCGAATGTCACATTAGAATTATTGCCATTGGAGAGGCGGGTGATACTAAATATATATTTTAGTTTTCGACAAAAAACACTTGAATATATAAAAAAGCCGAATGCTTATATAGCATGCGGCTTTTATCTGTTTGCTATCCATAAAATAATACCGGTCACAATCATAATCGGACAAATTAGCAATGATACCGTAAATCCTCCGTGGCCGAGATAATATATATTGTAAAAGCAGAATATCTCAAAAAATGAAAAGATAATTACAATAGCAATTGCATATGGCTTCATATTTGTCATAAGCACCTTTCTGCAGGATTGATTGACAGTAACATAAAAGCACCGTTAGTAAACGGTGATTTTGGCATATACTACACAATTTGATACAATGCAGCGCTAATCGGCAGAGCGTTGCATTCGTTAAACGACCATCGGTCAAACAGGGCAACAAAACCTAAAATAGTTTTCTATAGATACAGCACATATTCTTCCTTACGGTAGCTTTTTAAGTAGATGTCCAGTATCCGACCGTTTTTGTATTGTAATGCTTTTTGAGGACAGTTTGTTACGCAACGCAAACAGCGAATACACTGTGAATGAATCCGACCGTTTCGGATTGCTCCAATCGGGCAGTTTGTTTCACAAAGTCCACAGCTACAACAATTGTCCTCTTTTTTAATTTTTACTCCAATGCGGCTGCGCAAACCAGAAAAGACATTTGCCAATGGATTCTTTGCGGTTTTAGGAATTGTGACCTGCTGAGGCATTTTGATCCTTTGCACAATTGGCAGCAGCTGCGCTGTATCAAATTCGTAATCACCGTCAAGAAATGTATGTCCCATAGGAATATACGCCCCCGCAATAACTTGCCCGCGCAAGAGCTTTTGTGCTTCGTACAAAACATTACCATGGGATATTTTTCCGTAGGTTGCGATCAGCGCAACATGCTTCGCTTCCAGACCCTTTAGAAATCGTTTCATCGGCTTCGGGGTATTTTGACAATACACCGGAAAAACGACCACCGCAGCATCTTCCGTTGTGGTTTTGTTATCAATCGGTCTGATTTCGCAATCCAGCAGTTTAGCCAATTCTTTTGAAACAGCCAAACTGTGTCCGCTTCCGGAAAAACAATAAATCGTAATCATTTATGCTCCCTCAAGAATTGTTGCATAATGGCGCACTCTGGGATTTCTTCAAGAGAAAATCCTAGCAAATGTTCCATTTCATAAAGGGTCTGCTCTTTGGATCTACCGCATTTTTTGCTTGCAAGGGAGAATTCCAGTGCACTAAACGGGATCATCTTGCTTTTGCAATGATAAAATCGCACAAATTGGGTGTGGTCTTTGCATTTTTCAATTTTGCAGCTTGTGTGCAGTGCTTTGTTTTCATCCTCCGGTGGAATCCAGCCGCATTCTTCAACAAGTATGGATTTCACCTTGTTCCAATCGTAGATGCCTCCCGTTATTTTATCCAGATCAAAGTGAACAAAGGCCGGTACATTTCCGGTACGGGAGGAACGCCGGATACTTCTTTTGAAGGGAGGAAGCAGCTCCGGAACAGCCCGGATCGCTTCCACAATATTGGTAACCAGTTCGCTTTCGTATCCACTGAATTTCTTAACCGGATGATCACCGTATGCCAGCTGCTTCATGGTCATCAGAGTCTGAAACTGCCCTTGCTTCAACGGTGGTTTCAACGTCAGTATCCTGCCCACATTCATGAAAAAGGTTAAAAGCCGGTTTCCTGCAAA
>JAZRNV010000112.1:0-12421 GCA_045648425.1 Acutalibacteraceae bacterium
ATTTTCTTTGAAAATTTGTCCATATCCATTGCAATGAATGTTGTGCAAAATTAAATCATAGAATTTAATTTTGCTATATCCGCTTAAAAAGTGGCTTGTCGAAGCGCTTTCAAGCGTTTCGACAAACAACAATCATTATTAGCATCTAAATCGGTTCGTAATAGCAAACCTAACCCACAAAGCAATGCAACGCTGATATTGCAGCCCTTAATGAAATGCGCGGCAAAGGCACAATATCACTAAAATTTAGGTCAAAATGGATTCGAACGACCGAAACATATGATATCTTGCTAAATTCTTGGGTTTATGCTATAATTAAAAACAAAGGAGGTTAATGACAGTGAGAAAATTTTTAGCTATGATATTAACGATTTGTATAACGCTTTGTTTTTCGGGTTGCGTTTTGGAAGAAACTTCCTTGCTCTACTCTGATTATACAGAAATAGACGGATTTTATGTTGCTATAAATAAGACTGCAAACTGCTGTTTTGTTGGTAGCTACAACTGTACAGAATATACTGAAAACTTAGAAGTCACAATCCCTGATGATTATGAAGGTATACCAATTAAACGAATAGGTGGATATTATGGGCGCGGAGTTCCTACACCTTTTTCTATTGATCTTGGTGATTTATATATGAACGCACCGGAAGAAAGTGAATACAATAATACTGTAGTTATTGGCAATATCGATGAATTTGATATTTCTGAGGATTATGTGGTAGAAGATATTGTATTCAATTTAAATATCGGAAAAAATATCGAGATAATTGAATATGTTGTTATGGATATATATTATCCGCACATCAATGATGACGGCAGTATCACATTTTATCATTCGGTTGTAAATATAAACTGTTCCGATGAGAATAAAAACTTTTATTCAAAAGACGGAAAATTATATAATAAAAAAACCGATGAATTAATTACTGATTTTGCATATGTGGCATCATAATGATTCGTAATAGCCAAACAAACACCGCTAAAAGGCGGTGTTTTTGTTTTGGGGGGATGCTTGATTTTGCATTGATTTCTACGTCATTATATGATACAATGGTTTCACTTTTTACAATTCGGTTGCTAAAACCTTGTCAGGAGTGTTTTCTATGTTTAAAATCATCTCATCACTTGAAAAGTGCTTTTTGGACGAATCTATTACCTCTAAAGTTTCACTTAAAAAGGCCACTATGATGAAAAACGAAGTTTTTCGTTTTGGCGCTTGCTACACTCTGGACAATGCCCCCGCGGCAGACAACAAGGTTATAACCGATATACACATTGTGTCTCCCCTTGAAGAGTATATCTCCATATATCGCGTTGAGCACGTGCCGGTCAAAATTCCTGCGGAATTTCGCCGTTACAATGCCGATTATCTGCGTCTTACCCCGGGACTTTTTCCCGATATGCTTACCCCCATTCCAAAGTACAGCCGTGCAATGATGTATTCCAACCTGGAATCTCTTTACTTTGAGATTGATACCAAGGGGCAGGTGGCGCCGGGTGAATACGATGTAACGGTGCAATTAAAAAGCGAATCTACCGGTAATATAAAAGAAAGCGCCACCTTAACAATCACGATAATAGACGCCGACTTGCCCGAGCAGGAAATAACCGTTACCCAGTGGTTTCACTGCGACTGCCTGCAGGATTATTATGACACCGAAAGCTTCGACGAACGCCATTGGCAAATTATCGAAAACTTTATGAAAATGGCGGTTGACCACGGCATAAACATGATGCTTACCCCCGTGTTCACTCCTCCCCTCGACACCTGGGTGGGCGGTCAGCGCACCACTACGCAGCTTGTAGACGTGTGGGTTGAAAAGGGTCAGTACAAATTTGGCTTTGATAAATTGTCGCGATGGGTTGATTTGTGCGACAGATTAGGCGTAAGATATTTTGAAATATCACATCTGTTTACTCAGTGGGGCGCCCGCAGCGCACCAAAGGTAATGGCCACGGTCGACGGTCAGTACACCAAAATTTTCGGATGGGAAACCGATGCAACCGGTGAGGAATACGTAAGCTTTTTGCGTGCTTTCATCCCTGCATTGCTTGAGTTTATGAAATCTAAAAACGGTGCTGACAAAAGGTGCTGGTTTCACATTTCCGATGAGCCATCCATCGACCACATCGAGCAATACAAGGCCTGCCGCGAATCAATTGCCGACCTGCTTGAGGGCTACCCCATTATGGATGCCATGTCTAAATATGATTATTACGAGCAGGGCATCACCCGTCATCCCGTGCCCGCCATCAACCATATGGACAAGTTTATTGAAAACAACGTGCCTGATTTGTGGTGCTATTATTGCCTTGGCCAATGGGATAAGGTTTCTAACCGATTTATCGCTATGCCTGCAAGCAGGACGCGCATTATCGGCACACAATTCTATAAGTATAATATTTTCGGCTTTTTACAATGGGGCTACAACTTTTATAACAACCAGGGGTCTAAAAGTCATATCATTCCTTTTATCACCACCGATGGCGAATGTCTTGCTCCTGCAGGCGATACCTTTTCGGTATATCCCGGTATGAAGGGTATGCCGCTGGCCTCTTTGCGGCTTAAGTATTTTCACGATGCTTTGCAGGATTTGGCTGCATTCAAGCTGTGCGAAAGCTTATACAGCAAAGAATTTGTGTTGGGGCTGATAGAGGAAGAAATGCCCGTTACCTTCATCGATTATCCCCGTGATTTGGAGTATCTGCCAAACCTGCGCGAAAAGATAAACGCCGCAATTGCAAAAAAGGTTAAATAACGCAAAAACCGACAGCCGCCTAATCATTGAGCATTGCGTCACAGACCGTTGCTGTCGCAAGTCTTTTCGTAGAGGTCGAATTTAGTAACATTATGCAATTTTGGCCTGCTTTTTTGTCGAATCTGCATATTGTAAAACACAATCACATAGTTTATAATGCTATTAATGTAACAATAGAAGGAGGTGCAAAAAGTGGATAACAGAGTTTTGTTTGGAATTATGTGCATCCTTTTCAACGGTTACGGTGTTCCTTGCTTTATGCAGGGTGATTCAAGCAAGGGCGTTAAGCGCATTATCTTCGGTGTTATCACCTGCGGTGTTATCGCTCTTATCAACGAAATCAAGGGCATCATCCTCGGCATCCAAATTCTCAAGATGACCGATGAGGAGTACGCCGAAAAGAAGGGAACCTTCGACAGCGGTATTCCTGCCTAATGCAACATAATCATTAAAAACAGCGAGGGTTCCTGCTCTCGCTGTTTTTGCGCTCTGTATAAGCAATATGAAAATTACCAATTTGAAAAGAAGGCTTTTTGACTGCGCTTTGGTTGCGTTGGTTGTTGTGCTTTTTTACATTTTCAACATTCCCTGCCTGTTTAAACTGTTTTTCGGTATCCCCTGCCCCGGATGCGGAATAACCCGTGCTTGGCTGAGCTTGCTTCGACTGGATTTCAGAAGCGCTTTTCGGTTTAACCCTATGTTTTGGTCGGTTCCGCTTTTGGCATGGCTCTACCTCATAGATTTCAAGCCCTTTAAAAGCAAGTGGCTTAACTGTGCTTTGATGTCACTCTTGCTTGGCGGATTTTTGGTCAGCCAGATTATAAACTTAATAAAATAACTCCCGTCTTACGACGGGAGTTTTGTTTTATATGTCCATTTGTTTAAGCCAATAGACAACTGCGGCGGCAAATCCGTGATTGCAGCTGGCATTGGTGCCTGCGTGCTCCCAAAGGGTGCCTGTGCTTTCGGCCATATGGATAAAATAGCCCTTAATATTCTCAAGCACCAACTGTTTGTATCCGTTATCCATCAAAATCTGCAGCCGCAGATAGTTGCCGATAAAAGGCGCTGCCGGATGCACCTTGGGGTAACAAGAAGCAACATCTCTATCGGGACCAAATTGGGTTATCAGCCGTTCAAGCAGTTCGGGATGACTTTGAGGAGTGGCAACCCCTGTGAAAAAGGCGTAGTACTGACAAACCTCGGTGGATTCGGGAGTAACACACAGCTTGCCGTCACAGAGGTCTGCGTGGTCAGCAAAAAACTCACCGTCAAAGGCCTGCTCCAAAATTTTTGCTCTTAAAATCTCGGCTTTTTCAAGCAGAGCGGTATCACCGTAAAGCTCACCTGCACACCTGAGGGCAAAGCAATACATCATATTATTGGGATAATTTATCCCCTGCACCAAATCGGAATCATTGGCGCGAGACCACTCAACAAACACCCAGCCCTGCAAATTTTCAAGCAGCCCGTCGGCATTCTCAAACTTGCTGAAAAAGCGGAGTATTCCGTACACCTTATCCTTAAAGCGCTCGGGAAGCTGACCGTTGCCCGTGCGGTCAAAATAATCCTTCAGCTCGGCTATCAAAAACAGCGACCAGCTTGGAATATAATTGCCCGTTCTATGGTTTGCAGGATAGCACATAGGCACCATCCCTTCAGGTAGATTTTTGTAGCTGTCTGCGTGCAGAAAATTTTCTAAAAAGCTTTCTTCAACCTTGTTTTTGCCTGTAAGTGCATACTCTGCCCTAGCAAGAAACCAGCTGTCGCACAACCATCCCGCCCTTTCGCGAGAAGGGCAATCGGTAAATAAATCAACTGCGTTTTGACGGTAGGTTTCTACGGCGGCATCAATTATTTTCTGCAGGGAGACATCCCTTGATTGGGGAATTTCAACAGGGGGATGCTTATACTCAACCAAATGAATATCAGAAACATCGCACTCACCCTCAAGGCAAACCACCTGCAGATACTGCATGGTGTAAACCTCAAAGCTGTGAAGGAGGTGCCTGCCCTTGGGCAACCGATACTTGATTATGTTGCAGGAGGTGCATCGGGTAGGATTAATCTGCTCACCGTCAATTATTTCGTCGAAGGCAAGATACAGAGTTACCGCTTTTTTTACATTCACCGTCAAGGCGAGCATACCCGTCAGGTTGCGGTCAAAGCGATAGATTTCGTAAGAGTCGCAAAGCCCCTTGCCCGATGCAGGTCGGGAATCGGGAGTGAAATGCAACTGCTGATAGTCTTTTTCCGGTATGGCATCCAACTGCTCCATAGGCCAACCGGTAAGTTCCTTATCCCCCATACCCACCGTGGTGCAGTAGCGATCAAACACGTATTGGGCAGGAGCGCAAGTGCTGACGTTGCCCGAAAACAACCCTTTAGCCATTGCGTGCTCAAACAGAGGGTAGTCTGTTTTGCGTTCTATTATCTTTTTGGGTGACGCAGTGCTCAGCACTTCTTCGCCCAAAGTACCGTCGGTAAAAAAGCTGTCTGCGTTGCCGTCTTTATAGCTTTCGGCAAAGCTGCGCTGGTAGCTGTATCTTTGCACCTTTTGCTCGTAGTGTGGATTTATACGAGCGGTAAAATCTCTGTCGGTTTTGGCTATAACCCTTTGACCGCTCACAAGCTCTGCCTGCAAAAAAGATGGCTGACGCATAATATAAAAGCTGTTGCAATAGTAGCCGCCTACCTCGATTATAATGATATTGGTAGGGCGATCGAGCCATTTTGTGATGGAAATATCATCCATTCTGAAATGGTTTTCACCTGCTCGTGCAGGGCCGAAAGAGACAAAGCTGCCGTTTATCCAAAGCTGATACACTCCGGAGGTTGCAATGCGTATGGACGCATCTTCACATTGGGGGCAAAAAGCTTTAAATTGAACTCGGCAATTAACCTCTTTTTCTTTATCTTTAAGCCATATGGGTTTTGCTTCGGTAAACATACCAATCACCGCCTATCATTTTTGCATTATATATTAAAAAAAGGCACCTTGTCAATAGTGTTGACTTTACTGAACAACAGTGATAAACTAAAAGAAAAAGGAGTTTTTTGTATGTCTGTTTTTAAACGAGCTGAATGGAGCAGCGGATTGACCTACCGTCAAACCTGCGATGAATGCAAAACAACCTTCACCTATATGGACAATCTTCTGGATTTTCGTCCCTGGTATGCCGACGGCTTTGTGTATTGCCCGGGTTGCCAAAAGCCCCTGCGCCACAATGAGCGTTATGCTATTAACGGCCCTGCATCAGCCACCACTGTTGATGCCGACGCTCCATCCTCAGGCGCTCTTTTCTGCACCCAGTGCGGCCATAAATTCAACGATACCGAAAAGTTCTGCCCTCAGTGCGGCACAAAACGATAACCTTTTAGCAGGGTGACCCTTTTTGTAAAGGGTCACTTTTTTATGTTAGCGCTTGCTCCCTTGACGGATTTCTCAAAAGAGTATATAATTATAAAAGTGTTTTCCCGAACTTTTAAGGAAAGGAATTTTATAATGAAAGAAAGTATGAATCCCTTATTTACTCCCTGGAAAATAGGTAATGTGGAAATTAAAAACCGCATTGTTATGTGTCCTATGGGCGGAACCTCCCTCTTTGGTTGGTTTGAGCTGGGCGGATGTCATTTTGACAAGGAGGCCGCCGCTCTGTTTTTGGAAAGAGCCAACAATAACGTAGGTCTTATAATTCCCGGCATTGCTCCTTTGCGAGATACCTTTTGGGGCAAATGGCTGTGGCAAAACCCCAAGATGTTTGATGAGCTTAAGAGCTTTATGGATGAAATTCATAAAACAGGTGCCAAGCTGTTTGTTCAGCTTACCGCAGGTATGGGCCGCTCCTGGGCTATTACCGAATTGGTGGCACCCTTGCACAAAAATAAATTCACCCGTGCTATTCTTAAGCCGATTATTGACACTTCTCACGAATTGGCAAGCCCCAGTGAGCAACCCTCTCGCTGGGCACACGACATCATCTGCCCCGAAATGACGGTTGAACAGATTCACGAAATAATTGAGGCCTTTGCCAAAACCGCCAAGCTTTGCCGAGATGCGGGAGTTGACGGTGTTGAGGTTCACGCCGTTCACGAGGGATATCTGCTTGACCAGTTTGCCATCGAATTTTTCAACAAGCGCACCGATGATTACGGCGGCAGCTTTGAAAACCGCTATCGCTTTGCCGCAGAGGTTGTTAAGGCCATCAAGGAAGAGTGCGGTGAAGATTATCCCGTTTCGTTGCGTTACTCGGTTGAGTCAAAAATGAAGGGCTTTTGCGAAGGCGCTATGCCCGGTGAGGAATATACCGAGGTGGGCCGCAATATGGCCGAATCGGAAAAGGCCGCCAAATATCTGCAGGACGCAGGTTATGATATGCTAAATGCCGATAACGGCACCTATGATTCTTGGTATTGGGCTCATCCGCCCATGTATATGCCCGAAAACTGCAATCTTGAGGATGTTGCCCACATCAAGCAGTTTGTAGATATTCCTGTCGTTTGTGCAGGCCGTATGGACCCTGAGGTAGGCGCCGAAGCTGTTGCCGAGGGTAAAATTGACGCTGTGGGCATTGCTCGCCAATTTTTGGTTGACCCCCAATGGATTACCAAGCTCATTGAGGACCGCTTAGAGGACATTAAGCCCTGCATTTGCTGTCACGCAGGTTGCTTTAACTTTTCCTCCTCAAAGGGTCACGCCAACACCCAAGACCTGACAGACACTATGGGACTTGCCCGTTGCGCTCTCAACCCCGAAACAATGCAGTCAAAAAAATACAATATTACCCCTGCTAAAAGGAGCAAGCGCGTTGCCGTCATCGGTGGCGGTATAGGCGGTATGGAGGCAGCTATTCTGCTTTCAAAGAGAGGCCACAAGGTCACCTTGTATGAAAAGTCAGATAAGCTGGGCGGTGTGTTTATTGCCGCGGCCGCTCCTTCCTTCAAGGAAAAGGACCGCGCCCTTATCGCCTGGTATATACGCGAGCTGTCAAAGCACCCCATAGAGGTTAAGCTCAACACAGAAATCACTGATGTCAAGTCGCTGGATGCTGATGAGATTATTGTTGCAACAGGTGCTGTTGCCAAAAGGATACCTGTTCAGGGTGCTGACAAGGCAGTTGAGGCGGTCGACTATTTGTTGGGCGCTGAAATGGGCGAAAAGGTTGCAGTTATCGGCGGCGGTCTGACCGGCTGTGAAATTGCCTACGACCTCTATCTTAAAGGCAAGCAACCGATCATCGTTGAAATGCAGGATGACCTTATCACCACCAAGGGTGTATGTCTCGCCAACACCAGTTATTTGCGCGATTTCTTTAAAACCAACAATGTTCCCGTTTACCTGGAAACATCTCTGTGCAAAATCGATGACGGCTCTGTCACTCTTAAGGACAAAGAAGGCAAAACCTTTGATGTTGAGGTTGACAATGTTGTTTTGTCGGTTGGATATAATCCTGCTCCCCTGGCCAAAAAAGGCGGCAAGATTCACGTTATAGGTGATGCCGCAAAGGTTGGCAACCTGCGCACCGTTATATGGGGCGCTTGGGACACCTGTATGAAAATTTGATGAAAAGGAGTTTCTTATATGCTGTTAACCAAAGAACAAGAAGCCATACTTAATGGCGAAAAGGGCGAAGCACTTGCCAAGGTTATGAAAACTCTGGTTATGTACGGCGATGCTTTTGAGGCCGAAAAGCTGGTGCCCATTACATCAAAATACAACCACCTTGTAACATCCTTCGGCCTTAAGGTTATGTCGCCCGTTTACGACCTTATGCAGCAGCTGCTGGATGCAGGAGTCTGCTCAGACCAGCATTTTTCTGTGGACCCACGTCCCCTCGACAAGAATGTGCCTGCAAATTTTTTGCAAAACTTCGTTTTCAATAAGTTTATGTATACAAAGCAGGGCTTTTATGAGGATCAGCTTGAAAAGCTGGGCCTGATGGATAAAGATGCCTTTACCTGCACCTGCTATATGGATGAGGTGGGCAACAAGCCCCAAAAGGGCGATGTGCTCAGCTGGGCAGAATCCAGCGCCGTCGTTTATGCCAACTCGGTCTTGGGTGCCCGTTGCAACCGCAACTCCGGTATAATTGACATTATGGGCTCTATCGTTGGTTATGTGCCCTATTTCGGCCTGCTTACCGACGAAGGCAGAAAGGCCACCTGGATTGTTAAGGTTGAAACCACCAAAAAGCCCGAGGCACAGCTGTTGGGCTCTGCCATCGGTATGAAGGTTATGGAGGATGTGCCTTATGTTTTCGGCCTTGACAAGTGGATTGGCAACGAGCTTAACGATGCCGCTTGCGCCTATCTTAAAGATTTCGGTGCTGCTACTGCATCCAACGGCGCGGTAGGCCTTTATCACATTGACGGCTTGACTCCCGAGGCAGTGGAGCTTAAGGACAAACTGATTGCCGAGGGTGCCAAGGAGTATATTATTGATGATGCCGAGCTTGAAAGGGTGCAAAGAGAGTATCCCGTCGTTTGGAAAAATCCCAACGCTGCGCCCAAGCTTTGCTTTGTGGGTTGCCCCCATCTTTCTCTGGAGCAGCTTAAGAATTGGACCGATAACATTGAGTCGGCCCTCAAGGAAAAAGGCAAAAAGAAGGTTGTGATTCCCACCGTGCTCACCGCCGCGCCAAAGGTGCTTGAGGCCTTTAACCAAACAGAATATGCGGCCCGTCTTAAGGCAACGGGTGTTATTACATCCTACATCTGCCCCCTTATGTATATGAATAATCCTCTTTGCAAAAAGATGCCCGTAATTACCTCTTCAAACAAGCTGCGCACCTATACCAGCGCCAGATATTACACCGACGCTCAAATTTTGGACACCATTACAGGAGGTAAGAAATAATGAAACAGTTTAAAGGACGCGTTGTTACCCCCGGTGAGGTAACCGCCGAGGCCGTTGTTACCACTGAGGGCTTTAACACCCTGGCCTCCTTTCAGATGGCTCTGCAGTTTGGTGATAAAGAGGTTAAGTGCGGTGACCAAAATAACAAGCAGCTGCACGGCAAACCCCTCATCAACAAGGCACTTTGCCTGCCTCAAACCATTGGCTCCACCACCGGCGGATTGGTGCTCTATTGTGCCTGCGCCATGGAGAAAAATCCTGCCTGTATGCTTTTTGCCAACCATATTGACTCCCTTGCCGCGGCAGGTGCCGTTTTGGCCGATGTGTGGGTAGACAGCGTGTCTATGCCCGTTATCGACTGCCTTGGTGATGAATTCCTCAGCTATGTTAAAGACGGTATGAAAATCACCGTCAAAGAGGGCGGCATTGTAGAGGTTGAATAACTGTAAGCTTAATAAATAACCCCCCCGCATAGCGGGGGGTATTTCATTTTCGGGCATAGCCCTATACGATATTGGCGGCGCACAAGTGCGCTTTTTGTTGGCCTGCCAGCCACGCACCGGTTACTGGCCACCCATAAATGGGTTGTAAGTCTTTGCCGGCCCCCTTTGTCAGGGGAGCTGTCGGGGGCAGCCGACTGAGGGGTAGTCTTTCCTTTTCTCTCCCTCCGTCTTTTTGCTTCGCAAAAATCCACCTCCCTCGTCAGAGGGAGGCAGGACATAAAGCGCTTTCTGCGTTTGCCTTTGATTTCTGCAATTTTTGTTCATCGGTAATCCTCTTTTGAACCACGCGACTATCGCGTGGTTTTCGTTATACAAAAAAGCACTGCAAAGAAAAATCTGCAGTGCTTTGATTATATTTATAAAAGGCCTAAAAGCCGTTGTTTTATAATAAGCGCGTCGGCCGAATCAATATTGCCCGAGCCGTCACAATCAAGCTTTGCCAGCTGCTCGTCGGTAAGGGTGATTGAATCGATCAAGTAAAGGGTTGCCAAGCTGAAATCGCCAGAGGATATGCAACCGTCAAGATTTACGTCTCCCACACCGATTTCCGCCTCGATGACGTTCATTTCAAAGCTGTAGAAGTTGTCGGTCTGAAAATACTGGTCGCGGATGGTTGAGTAATATCTGACCGTAACGTCCTTGCCGTCCTCTGAAAAATAGAGCATGG
The DNA here is from genome assembly GCA_045648425.1 of Acutalibacteraceae bacterium. Taxonomy (GTDB): domain Bacteria; phylum Bacillota; class Clostridia; order Oscillospirales; family Acutalibacteraceae; genus RGIG2206. Next base: position 10,789 of record JAZRNV010000112.1, read on the forward strand.
CGACCATTCCGCAAGACCCTTGATCTTTGTCAATGCTTTGAGGGTCAACCATCATATGGGTTACTACGTTGCCCTTGTCTCCTACAACCTGAGTGGTCTGAACGGTATCGGATGAAATATGTCCGCAGGCGGCAAGCACAATATTGTCGTGCTTGCTTACAAGCTTTTGCCAAATATCCTCACCGTTGTTTTCGCCGCCGTATTTGGTGGCAGGATAGGTATCGTTGGCATCGTGGGTAGTGCCGTCGCTGTAAAGATAAATGTGGGTCGTGATTATAACGTTGTAGTCGGGGTGCGCCTCTATTATATCACTTGCCCAGTCAAGCACCTTATCCCCTGCACCGATATCTAACGTGAAAATAAGATATTTAATTTTGCCTATTCTGATTTTGCGATAGGTGTTTTCGAGCTTGTCGTCATATTGACCGTCAAAAGAACTTTTATATGCTTCCGTGTTAAAGGTAGCGTTAAACTTTGCTGTGCTGTCGTGGTTGCCTCTTACCAAAGAATAGGGCACGACGCCGTCAAGCTTTGAAATTTGTGTTAAGTTATTAGACCATTCGCTGTCGGCATCCTTTTCGGTGTAGTCACCCATATGCATAACGTATTGAATGTTTTGCGATTCTTTGTTGGCAACAATCCAATCGTATATATCGCACAGCTTATCGGGTGAACTGTATGACACCGTCTGGGTATCGCCTATAATGGCAAAGGAGTAGGCGTAGTCGCCTACGGGTTCTGCTTCTTCGGGGTCAATCCAGGTTTTTGTGTATCTGACGTCATAGCCGTTGCCGCTTAAATCGGTATATACCGTGCCAACGGGTTGAGCCGACAAATTCCAGGCGGCAATAAGAGATTCGTTGCCGTAACCGTTGTAATCATCGGCAATTTCATCCGCTGTACGAGCATCCTCATACAAGGCGACAGAGCGGATACTGCCCAAAAACGAACAGCTGTTGTTGGTTCGTGGGTCACCGCCTATCATTGGGGCCGAGCTGAACTTAATATCGGGCAAAGCTTTAGCCACACTGCCCTTAAGCTCACCGTTAACGTAGCAGCTGAGGGTGCCCGCTGCTCTGTCAATTGTAATGGCCAGATGGAGCCATTCACCCGTGCGCACGTCAACGTCGGTAAAAATGTAGTCAACCGCATCGGAATCTTTGGCTTTGTAATAAATTCTGGGGTTGCCGCTTTTATGAATTTCAAAGCTGAGAGAATTGGCGGTGGAAGAGCTGTAATTGCCCAGAATTACACCTGCCCTTTTTGAAGAAGAAAGATCCTTCGGCACCTTGATCCATGCCTCGTACGTGTTGGGGGATGATGAAAAATTCTTTGTTACCTTGTATGCGTCTTTATAGGTAAACGATACCCCGTCGGAGCTTGCGGCATCCGCCTTGGACGGAACAAAGAACAAAAGGGCGAAAATCAGCGCAACTGAAACCAACCTTTTTAACACTTTCATATAGCAAACCTACCTTGCGTTATTTTTTGTAAGCATAACACATTATCAAAATGTTTGCAAGACCTTTTCAACAAATGGCAAAAAACTTCATTGACAAATGTATTTATTCATGGCTGTTGAGTAATCGCCTTTGCCAAACCGTCAAGAATATCAGAGCAGGGCTTGCCGTCG
>JAZRNV010000113.1:0-37424 GCA_045648425.1 Acutalibacteraceae bacterium
GATATAGCAAAATTAAATTCTATATTTAATTTTGCACAACATTCATTGCAATGGATATGGACAAATTTTCAAAGAAAATTTGCCGCAAAATCAAAGATTTTGTGTCGAAACAAGTTTGTTTCGACTAACCATAACCATTATTATAGCATATTTTCAAACTAATTTAAAGTATTGACTTGAACTTATTTAAAGAATAATTTATAATTACCGTATAAACTATTTTAAAGGAGGTGTCGGTCATTGTCAAGATTGTGGAGCCGCTTTGCCGATTTTATTCGTGAAACAGACAAGTTTTTGCTTTCTACCTGCCTGTTTGCCGCCTTTTACGGCGCCTTTATAATTTTATCTGCAACCAGATTTACGGGCAGCACTCGTTTCTTTCTTGTTCATCTGTTGGGAACAGGCATCGGCTTGATTTTGGCCGTCATCGTTTCTAAAATCGCCCCCTACGAGCGGCTACTGAAGCTTTGGCCCATTTGGGCAGGCATTGCCGTGTTTTTGGTTGGGCTTACCTTCTTTTTCGGATATGCTCCCGTCGGTACCGACGATAAGGCCTGGCTGAGATTGCCCGGCAATATGTCTTTTCAGCCCAGTGAGCTGCTGAAAATTGCCTTTGTTATTACCTTTGCCAAGCACGTCGGTGCAGTCGAATCAAAAATCAACACCTTTAAAAACCTCTTTTTGCTTTGTGTTCACGGTGCTCTGCCCGTTTTGTTCATACATTTTCAGGGTGATGACGGCACCGCCCTTGTGCTTGCAGTTATGTTTATATCAATGATGTTTGCAGCAGGGGTTAAGCTGCGCTATTTTGCCATCTTTTTTGGGCTGGTAGCGGCATGCTTGCCCATTCTGTGGTTTGGCGTTATGGACGATATGCAAAAAGAGCGCTTTATGATTCTCTTTAATCCCGAGGCCGACCTTTACGGTTCGGGCTGGCAGCAATGGCGCGCCCGTCTTGCTCTCGCCAACGGCGGCTTTTGGGGGCAAGGATATATGAAGGGCGAAATCGTTCAGGGCAACCAGCTTCCCAAGGGCTATAACGACTTTATCTTTGCCTCGGCGGGTGAAGAGCTTGGCATGTTTGGCCTGCTTGTTATTATTTTGCTGCTGGGCGCCATCTGCGTAAGATTGCTTGTTATCGCCCACCGCGCCAAGGACAAGCCGGGCAATATCATCTGCACCGGCATCTTCGGTATGCTGGCCGCCCAGTCTATTCTTAACATTGGTATGTGTATCTCGGTGCTTCCCGTTGTTGGTGTTACCCTGCCCCTTTTCAGCGCAGGCGGCACCTCGGTTATGACCACCTTTATAAGCATCGGTCTTGCCAACAACGTTCATATGCACCGCGCCAACAGGGTTATGCATCTTATTGATGATATGTAGGTATGAGTATGAAGTTTTATTTTTTTACTTTAGGTTGCAAGGTCAACCAATACGAGACCGGCGTTATGCAAAAGGCCGTAACCGATGCGGGCCATCAAATTGTAGAGGCAGGCGAAAATCCCGACGTTGCAGTTATTAACTCCTGCACCGTTACGGGAGAAAGCGACCGCAAAACCAGACAAACGGTCAGACGGCTCAAGCGAAACAATCCCTCTGCCGTTCTTGTGCTGACGGGCTGCTTGCCCCAGGCACTTAAAGAGGATGCCCTTTCTCTTAAAGAAGCCGACGTAATATTGGGCAACGGCTCAAACCACCGTCTTTTGCAGGCGGTGGAGCATTTTTTTGCAACTAAAGAGAGAGTGGTGGATATAATCCCCCACCAAAAAGGGGATGCCTTCTGCACCCCCACCATTGACCGTTTTCCCGAGCGTACCAGGGCCTATATAAAAATCCAAGACGGCTGCGAGCGCTTTTGCACCTATTGCATCATCCCCTCGGCAAGAGGATATGTGCGCTCTAAAGCTCCCGACATTATAAAATCGGAGGTCGAGCTGTTAGCGGCCAACGGCCATAAAGAGATTGTGCTTGTGGGCATAAACCTTTCAACCTACGGAAAGGATTTCGGGCTCAATCTCTGCGACGCGGTAGACGCTGCCGCATCGGTCGAAGGGGTTGAGAGAGTGCGACTCGGCTCGCTGGAGCCCGACCTTTTCACCGACGAAATGCTTGTACGACTTGCGGCTCAAAAAAAGCTGTGTCCGCAATTTCATCTCGCCCTGCAGTCGGGCTGTGATGCCACGCTGCGCCGTATGAACAGAAGGTATGACACCGCCTTTTATGCCGATTTGGTCAACCGAATCAGAGCCAATTTTCAAAACTGCTCAATCACCACCGATATAATGGTGGGCTTTGCAGGGGAAACCGACGAGGAGTTTGCCTGCTCGGTGAATTTTTTGAAAGAAATCGGCTTTGCGAGAAGCCACGTTTTTGCCTACTCTCGCCGTAAGGGCACCCCTGCCGACCGAATGAAGGGGCATCTGCCAAACTCCACAAAGCAAGAACGGTCGCGAATTATGATTGAGGCCGCCGTCCAATGCGAAAGGCAGTTTTTAGAAACCCAGGTGGGACTTGTGTGTCCCGTCTTGTTTGAGCAAAGCGAAGACGGATATTGGTGGGGCTACACTCCCAACTATACTCAAGTGGGTGTAAAAAGCACCCATTGCCTGCAAGGCAAGGTTGTCAAGGTAAAAATCACCGAAGCAAAAGATACATATTGCATAGGTAAAACAGAGGAATAATATGAAAAAATTTAAATCAGTTGCACTGCTGTTTATGACTGCCATAATCTGGGGCTTTGCCTTTGTGGCTCAGCTTGATTCGGCAGGCAAAATCGGCGGTTTCACCTATAACGGCACACGCTTTTTGCTGGGTGCGGCCTCCCTTGTGCCCGTGATACTTATTTTTGACCGAGGCAAAAAATTCGCAAGCTTTTCTACTCACATTAAAAAGGGACTTGTTGCAGGGTTGCTGCTGTTCACCGCATCGTCTCTGCAGCAAATCGGCATTATAATCACCAACAGCGCAGGCAAGGCGGGCTTTTTGACGGGGCTTTACACTGTGCTTGTGCCCCTTATCAGCTTTGTTTTTTTGAAAAAGAAAAACGGCATCAATATCTGGGCAGGTGCAGGTCTTGCCCTATCGGGACTTTTTATGCTGTGTATTTTGGGCTCAAACACCAATTCATCGGGTGAGGCAGCCGAAAACGCCGGCATTATAGTAGAGTTTATTAAAAACTCGGTGCCCACCGCCGCCTTTGAATGGGTAGGCATGGGTCTGCTCTTTATAAGCGCCTTCTTTTGGGCAATGCATATTATTTATATCGATTCAGTCATAGGTGAGCTGAGCTCTCTCAAGTTTTCGGCGGTGCAATTCATCATTTGCTCCTTGCTCAGCTGGGCGGTTGCTCTGCTTACAGAGGTCACCTCTCTGCAAAGCACTGCAGCACAAATCGGTGATGCGGGCATAGCCATTCTTTACGGCGGTCTGCTGTCGGTAGGAGTGGCATACACCTGCCAGACCATTGCTCAGCGCAACGCAAACCCCACCTTTGCCGCCATTGTGCTGTCCACCGAAAGCATATTCAGCGCCATTGGCGAAATGCTCTTTTACATCATAATTTTAGGGCAAACCGATTATACGGGGCTTGGTCTTTGGGGCTATCTCGGGTGCGCCGTAATGTTTGCCGGCGTTGTGGTGTCTCAGCTTGAATTTAAAAAGAAATCTTAATTAAACACAAAGGGTGCACACGCTGTGTGCACCCTTTGTGTTTTTTACATTATCAACCTTTAATATGGATGGTTTTGGAGACACCCGACGGTGCGTCTGCCGAAATTTTTAGTCTTCTGTTGTTTCAACTGCCTCGGGCTTAGGTTTTTTCTTAAACCATCCCTTTATGGTGCCAAGCACCTTTTTGGTTAGCTCTATATCCTCGGTGCTTTGCAGGGATTCGGCATCACACTCGGCGGTAAGAGCCACATCCTGCCTTGCCCATTCGGCCTCAAGGGCGTTGCGCTCAACATTTTCTACCACGTGCTTTTGAGGATTCAGCTTGCGCAGACGGTTATAGATAAGCAGATAGGCCGCCAAAGCTGCCGCCGACAAAATTGACACCGCAAGGCCTACGTAAAGGCCGGGAGTGGTGTAGTCAAAGCGAAGGGTGTGCTCCCCTTCAGGCACACGAACGGCCATAAAGCCAATGTTTACCTGCTCTATTTCAGCGGGCTTACCGTCTATTGTCACGCTCCAGCCGCGCTCGTATGGCACAGCATAAAAGACAAGATTTTCGCGGCGCATATTGACCTTGCTTGTAAAGCCGCGGTTATCAGTTTCAAGAGGTGAGCTCACCACATTTTGCTGCAGCTTTTTGCAGTCGCTCAAATAGGCCGAATGTCCAAACTCATCAATGCCGGGCACGGTGTCATAATCCTTCACCTGCACCAAAATATCGGAGTGACGCTGAATTTGGGCATCGCTGAGCACCATGGCTTTAAGCATTACCTGCGCTTTGGATGAACTGAAAAAGCTGTTTACCGTTGCCTCGCTGACGCAATAATCATAGGTAAAGCCATAGGGTACAAAGCACTCGTTTTTATAAATCTTGAAGTCGTTTTGGGTTTCAAGATAGGTAAAGCCGGGCATAGCGTCATAACCACTTGAATCAAAATTGTTACTGTCGGCGTTGCCGATATAATCAATAAGATATCTTACCGACAGCAGACCTCTGATAGCGTAATCCGAGGCCTCGGGACGGGTTGCCACGCCTCTGTCTATGCCAACAAACTCGTAAAAGTCAAACACCGAGCCGGGCACGTTGGAATGAAAGGCCTGAATGGAGGGGTAACCCAAAAACATTGCCGTGTTATCGGTGCCCTCGTAGACATCTATTCGCTCACCGTCATTAATATCCAGCTCTAATTGCCCGTTTATAAGGGTGTGAGTCATATAGTAGCCGTTATCTCCGTTTTCGCGACCCCAGGCGATATGGCAAGAGGCATAAACCAGGGTTATAACACATATCGCCACCACACTCATACGCCAAAACAGAGGACGAGTGGTGCGCAAAATACTTAAGAAGGTGCCCTCGCTCATAGAGCGATTGTGTTTTCTGAAGCCCTGGCGCATTAACATCAGCACAAGGAAAACTCCCAGAGAGGTAAGAGCAATGGCCGCCATACCCCAGAAAAGTCGGTGATAGGTAGCTTTGGTCAGCTCGTAATCGCTGTTAGCGTTAGAGAAAAGTCCAAACAGGTGGAAGCCCTGCTCGTGACTGTACCAGGATGGCATCAATCCGATAGCAAGCGCAAAGGCAAGGGTTATGCCAAAGCTCCACCTGAATGCGGCCGCCCAATTAATATCGGTGCGCTCCAGCGCTTGCACCGACATAAGCACGCAAATGAGCACCGGCATATAAAACCATCGGGCATAATAGCCGTAGTTAAACATTGAAAAGGCGCTGTTAAGCACGGGTATAAAGGCCATAAAGCAGCAAAGAGTAAACATCCTCTTTTGCCAGGTGCCTTTGCAGGTCTGCAACCAGCCGATTACGCCCGTCATACCGAACAGAGGCAGCCATCCGCTTATAGAGGACCATTTGATGTCGGCATCGGGGAAGTATACGGGACGGGCAGGGTTGTCGGGTGGGAAGAAAAAGCTTTGAATAATGTGAAGATTTATCTGGGGGCGAGAGTAGGTTATGGCATCCCATCCTGCGATAAAGCTGGTGGCTCGGTCGTTGCCGATGACGGTGAAATAGGTAGGAAACAGCACCGCCGCCGCCATTAACGCGCCAAGCACCGCCTCAAGAGCCAAAAAGAGGAAAAGACTAAAAGTTATCTTCCACCTTTTTGAAATGACCTTAACGGCAAAATAAAGTATGCAGAAAATAGCCATTCCAAAAAAGAAATAATAGTTGTTAATGGCACACAAAAAAACAACAAAAGCAAAGGCACCCCTGCGATTTTCGGTTACAAAAAGCTCCATTGACAGCAAAAGCAACGGAAAATAAATTATGGCCTCGTGAAAATGGTTGAAAAAGATGTTATAGATTGAAAAGCCCGAAAAGGCATAAAGCAACGCGCCTATAAGGGCGTTGTGAGTGTATCGGCAAAAGCGCCTTAAATAGCAATATGCCGTGAGAGAGGCGCAGCCAAACTTGAGCATAAGCAGAGGACCCATCATATAGGGAACCCACGAGTTTGGGAAGGGCAAGGTCAGCCAAAAAAAGGGGCTGCCCACAAGATAAAAGCTGTAGGAGCCAATAAAATCAACGCCTAAATCGGTGTGCCAATTCCAAAAAATGCCACCCTCTTTAACCGCCCTGTGGGCCAGCTGATAAAAGGGTATTTGTTGAACATTAAAGTCGCCGTAATATATAAAAGCGCCGTAATTTATAATCATTTGTGCGCCAAAAAACAGCGCCGCAACACCAAATGCAATAAAAAACGCTTGTAAATATCGCTCTTTTTGCTTTTTAATAAGCATGCTCGTCCTCCGCAAAAAATAATTATATTGATATTATAACAGATAATGGTATAATAATAAAGTAAAATTTACATATTTAAAGGATTTGTTGATATGAACAGTAATTTTTACGCTATGCTGGGGCGTATGAAATTTATAAATCGCTGGGGACTGATGAGAAACACCCGCAACGAAACCCTTAGCGAGCATTGTCTTGACGTGGCCTTTTTCGCCCACGCCCTTGTTATTATTCACAACAAAAAGTTCGGTGGCAACCTTAATCCCGAGCACGCCGCCTGCCTTGCAATGTTTCACGATGCATCAGAGATTATTACAGGAGATATGCCCACCCCCGTCAAGTATTTTAACCCCGAAATCCGCCAGGCCTACCAGGCGGCGGAGGAGGCGGCCTGCGACCGTCTTGTCGGCTACCTGCCCGATTATATGCAAGAGGATATTGCCCCTTTGATTTTGCAAAAGGATGAAGAGTATTATCCCTTTATCAAGGCGGCGGACAAGCTGAGCGCCCTTGCCAAATGCATTGAAGAAAGAGCTATGGGCAACAAAGAGTTTGCCGATGCCGAAAAATCCACCGAAAACGCCATTAAAGCTTTGGGACTCGATGCTGCAGACGAGTTTTTGAAGGTGTTTATGAAATCCTACGGTATGACTCTTGACCGCCAAAGCGACAACTAAGCACGCTCTTGACTTTAGCGAAGAATTAATATAAAATTTTAAGAAAATATTAAAAGAGGTACTTAAATTATGTCTAACGGTAAAATTGTTGCAGTAGTAGGTATGTGTGGCTCAGGCAAATCGGTTGTCACCCAGGTTTTTACCGACGCCGGCTGGAGCTCGGTCTATTTTGGCGGTGTAACTATGGAGGAGCTGGAGCGAAGAGGTTTGCCCAAAAACGAAGCCAACGAGCGCTCTGTGCGTGAAGAACTGCGTGCCAAGCACGGATTGGCTGCCTACGCCGTTTTGTTGGCCGACCGCATTGAGCAGTTTGCAAAGGAAGGCAACGTTGTGCTTGACGGCCTTTATTCTTGGTCTGAGTATAAATATTTGCAGGATAAGTTTGGCGATAAGCTGCACATTCTTGCTATCGTGACCGACCGCGGCGTGCGCTATTCCCGTCTGGCGACACGCACCATTCGACCCCTCACCGTTGCCGAGGCAACCGCTCGCGACTTTTCAGAAATTGAAAACCTCGAAAAGGGCGGCCCCATCTCTATTGCCGACCGTTTCATCACCAACAACGGCACCGCTGAAGAGCTTGTTGAAGCCGTTAAACGCTATATGAACGAGATATAACTCTATTCAAACTATATTTACCTATATTCAAAGAAAAACCTGCAATTTATTGTTGAATTGCAGGTTTTATTATGCTAAAATTAGCACAAACAATACGTAGGGAGCGCTTGTTATGAACTTTAACGTGTCAAATCTTGAGCCACGCCTGGCAGAAGGTCTTAAGTCCTTATCCGTTTATTTTGATTTTAAGCTTGCCGACAGCGGCATAAAAATACTTGCCACCAAGGGCGAAGGCCTTATCCTTGATTTTGACGGTTCGGTTGCACAAATCACCTATAACAGCGATGTTGCCTTCTACCGCGCCATCGGTCATATTTTGCAGGCAAACGGTCCTGTGAAAAAGAGCGAGGTAACCAATTTCGGTATGTGCGGCGCAATGTATGACCACTCCAGAAACGGTGTTCTTAATCTCACCTACACCAAAAAGCTGATTGCCAACCTGGCTATGCTGGGTATGAACACATATCTTATGTATATGGAGGATACCTATCAGGTTGAGGGTGAGCCCCTTTTCGGCTATATGCGCGGCGCATATTCTCCCGACGAGCTTAAAGAAATAGACGATTTTGCTTATGCATTGGGGGTTGAGGTTGTGCCCTGCATTCAGACCCTGGCCCACCTTAACTGCTTCTTGCGTCACGGCGCAGCAAAAGAAAAATATCACGACATTGATGATGTTATGGAGGTCGGCAAGCCCGAGGTGCTTGACCTCATTGACCGTATGTTCAGCACTTTGTCAAAGTGCTTCCGCTCCAAAAAGATGCACGCAGGTATGGACGAGGCCTATGCTGTGGGACGCGGCAAATATCTTGATCACAACGGCTATCAAACCCGTAAGGAGGTTATGAAGCGCCATATTGAAGCGGTCAGCGAGATTGCCAAAAAATACGACTACTATCTGCTTGTGTGGGACGATATGTTCTATCGCGGCGAGGGTAGCGAGCTCAGCGGTATCCGCCCCGACAATATGCACATTGTATATTGGAACTATTATGACGAAACCGAAGAGCAGTACCTTGACAAGCTTGATGCTCGCCTTGCCGATGACCCCGATGCTTTCTTCGCAGGCGGTGCGTGGCGTTGGGGCACCAATGTTCCTTGCCACCGCAAAACGGTAATCACCACCGAAAAGGCACTCAACGCCTGCCTTAAGCGTAATGTGCACAACGTATTCACCACCAGCTGGGGCGATGACGGCAACGAAACTCCTGTTGACTGTCACTGGCTTGGCATCACAATGTTTGCCGAATATAACTACTCCCCTCTTTATAACGCCGACGATTTTAAAGCCAAGCTTCAATGGCTCACCGGTATGAGCTACGAAGAGTGGATGCTGCAAGACGATATTAACAACTTTGCCAACTGTGAAAATACCAACTCCTTTGAAAAAATCGCCCTGTATCAGGATGTGCTTTGCGGTATGCACGATGCCTATATGCGGGATGCAGGCAAGCTTTGCGACCTCACCGCTCACTACAACCGTCTTGCCGACAGGTTTGAGCTGCTGGCCTCACGAAATGACTGCAACACTCTTATTAATACATTTTACGCCGCCCTTTGTCGCTGCCTTGCTCTTAAATGGAATTTGGGCATAAGAGCCGCCGATGCATATAAATCAGGCAACAAGGTTGCGCTGCAAAACATTGCCGAGAGCACCATTCCATGCCTTGTTGACCTTTTGGATAAGGCGAGAGTTGCCCGTCGCGCTGTGTGGATGTATGAAAGCAAGCTGGAGGGCTTTGAAATTATAGACGGCCGCTTCGGCTCCGCTATGATGCGTTGCCGCACCCTCGCAGACCTTATCAATATGTATCTTGAGGGTGAAATTGAAAAAATCGAGCCCCTTGAAAAGGAGCGCCTGCACCACAAGGGCGAGAACTGCATATTCAGAATGGTCTCTTATTCTCAAATCTTTTCAGCAGGATGCAGCTGGTAAAATACTCTTCGCCCGTACAATGTGCGGGCGAAATTATTTTGTTGCCAAATTTAATCAGATATGATACAATTCTCTTATTAAAAGGAGGTGGGGCTGTGAAACGAGTTATAACCCTTCAAGATATATCCTGCATAGGCAAATGCTCCCTTACCGTAGCCCTGCCTATACTATCGGCGGCAGGGCTTGAGACGGCGGTTATTCCTACGGCTGTGCTTTCAACTCACACCGCTTTTAACCGCTTTGAGTTTTTTGACCTGACCGATAAAATTCAACCTATTGCCGACCATTTATATGAAGAAAGCTTTAAGTTTGACGCAATATACACCGGTTATCTCGGCTCCTTTGAGCAGCTTAAGACGGTGAGCGATTTTATCGACCGTTTCAAAAGGGAGGATACCCTTGTGGTGGTTGACCCCGTAATGGGCGATAACGGCAAGCTCTACGCAGGATTTGACCGCAAATTTGCACAAAGCATGGCCGACCTTTGCCGTAAAGCGGATATAATAATCCCCAACCTTACCGAGAGCGCTTTTTTGCTGGGTATGGACAGCGTGCCCCAAAGCCCCGATATAGACACCGCGGCAGATATGCTTAAAAAGCTGACAGAGCTTGGCCCGAAAATCGCCCTCATGACAGGGGTTTCTAACGGTGACGGTCAGCTGGGAGCTCTTGGCTACGACAAAGCCACGGGCAACCTTTTCGGCAGCTTCTGCGAGCATATCAACGCCACCTTTCACGGCACAGGCGACATCTTTGCCAGCGCCTTTGTGGGCGCGGTTATGCAGGGCTTCGGTGTGGATGAGGGTGCCGAAACGGCTGTACAATTTACCTCTCGCTCCATAAAGGCCACCCTTGAAGATCCCAACGGCCGCTGGTATGGTGTTAACTTCGAATCGGCCCTTGGATGGTATATAAACCACCTTAAAGGTGAATGATATGGGCAAGCTGCTTCGGTGGGCAACAGCTCACGCAAGATTTTTAGGCGCCCTTTTGTTTTGGAGCGCCACCTTGTTCTGGATGATTTGCATCTTTAATATGTCGGCTCAAAACGCCACACAGTCAACCGGCACAAGCGGTGGACTGATAAGCCGGCTGGCCCCATTGCTCCATAGAGATTTTTCTTCTTTGAGTCCTGCCGCCAAAGAAGAGTTTGTGGAATCCCTGCAGAACTCGGTAAGAAACATCGCCCATTTGATTGAATATGCCCTGTTGGGCGGCTTGCTTCATCTTGCAGTCGGCTGCTCTTTCAAGGGTAAATATCTGCCTCTTTCCATAAGCTGCGGCACGGGCATTATTTACGCCGTGACCGATGAGATTCATCAGATTTTTGTGCCGGGGCGCGCCTTTGAGCTGAAAGACCTGCTGATTGACTGGGCAGGCGTGGCAACAGGCATAATCGTAGCAATAATTTTAATATGTATTATAAAGGCCATAAAAACAAGCGCAACAATAAAACGCAGTGTTCAAAACTGAACACTGCGTTTTTTAATCTTCGTTATCGTCCTTTATTCTGTGCAGCTTTGACTGCGCATTTATAAGTCCGTAATAAATACCCTTTTTCTCAAGCAAGCTGTCGTGGGTGCCTACCTCAGCCACGCCCTTTTCGCTAAGCACGATTATGCGGTCGGCGTGACGCAGAGTTGACAAACGGTGCGCAATGGCAAAGGTGGTTCTGCCCCCCGTCAGACGCTCAATGGCCTGCTGGACAAGCTCTTCGCTTTCAGTATCCAAAGCGCTGGTGGCCTCATCCAAAATAAGCAGCTTGGGATTGGACAAAATTGCTCGGGCAATAGCTATTCTCTGGCGCTCGCCCCCCGACACATTGCCACCCCGCTCGGTTATATAGGTATCGTAGCCATCGGGTAAACGGCAAATAAAATCGTGGGCATTGGCCATCTTTGCGGCAGCAATAACCTGCTCGTGAGTAGCGTTCGGCCGCGCATATCTGATATTTGCACCGATAGTGCCCGAAAACATTACCGTATCCTGCAAGACCACACCTATTTTACTGTGCAGCTGCTCATTGCTTATATCGCGCAGGTCAACACCGTCAATGGTTATGCTTCCCGAATCAACATCATAAAGTCTCATCAGCAGATTGATTAGGGTGGATTTTCCCACTCCCGATGCGCCTACCAATCCCACCATCTCACCGGGGGATACCTTAAAGCTGATATTCTCAAGCACGGGGTCACCCGGGTCATAGCCAAAGGTGACATTTTTAAACTCTACCTCACCCTCGCCTTCAAAATCACAGGGGTTGGGAGCATCGGCTATATCGGGCTCTTCGTCAAGAATTTCATACATTCTGTCAAGAGAGTTAAGCATTCGCATTATCATTCGGGGCAGATGAGCCATCCACCTCATAGGGCCGTAAAACATTGTTGCATAGGCGGTAAACTGCACCAGCGTGCCCACCGTCATATTTCCCCTCAAAACATCCAGGCCGCCAAAATAGGTAGCAAAATGAACGCCCAGACCCATCAAGAAGGTAATTACAGGGAAAAAGATTGCCCAAAAGGCCTCGTTGCGGCTGTTTATACGAGCCAGCTCATCCGACTGCTCATTGAATTTTTCTGCCTCACGGCCTTCACAGCCGAAGGATTTTACAACGCGTATGCCCGATATTACATCCTGCAAGCGGCTCTTCATACTGTCGCCCTTGCGGCCTTGAGCTCTGAACATACGATGGATTCGCTTATGAAAAAGGCGACTCATAACCACCACAACAGGGGTAAAGGCAATGACCAGCAAAGCCAGCTTCCAATTTATTATAAACATATAAATGGCGGCGCCTATCATAGTGATAAGGTTTGAGAACATATTGCCGAAGCAGCGCTCCATAAAATCTCTGACCGCCGTGGTATCAAAGGTGATGCGGTGCATTAGCTCGCCTGTGGGGCGCTTGGTGATATAACCCATCGAAAGCGTTTGTATCTTTGTAAAAAGCTTGGCACGAAGCCCCATACTCATCATTGAACCAAGGCGGACACTGAGTACGTTTTTGCCGATGGTGCAGGATATCTGAATGGCGGTAAGCGCAATCATTACGCCAAAAATGGGCAGCACGTCGGCAATCCTTCCCTCGCCCACTCTCAGATAGTCATCAAGCAGCACCTTTTGAACGTTTTGATAATAAAGGGAGCACAGGGTTACCCCCACCATAAGCAAAGAAATAAGCAGCAACCTTAATATATATGGCTTGCAAAGATCATAAAATCGGCTGAAGCGCACACCCGTTTTGCGGCATTTGGGACAAAGTCCTCCAATAAGCAGGGTGTTGCATTCATCGCAGTACTTTTCTTTGCCTCTGCCTGCAAGCTGCTCTTTCCAACCGGCTGCACGACGTTTAAGGGCAGTGATAAGCTCAGAGAGTCGCTCGCTATGGCGCAAACTGGCTCGAGCTATTATGCAAGGGGTTCCATCCTCATTTTGGCCAACGATGGCTCCGCAACCTACCATGGACTCAAACTTAATGGTGTCAATGGCTTTGAGGGACACCTTGACGGCCGTTTCTTTTTGCAAAACCCACAATTCATCTTGCAAAACAACGATATAACCACGCACAAAATCGCCCTTTTCATCCAGGTCAAAGGGCACACAGTATTCTATTGCTTGCCGGTCGGACAGGTTTAAAAGCTTAAGCATATCCGACGGCAGTTTTTTGTGAAGATTCATAATAATCACCATATCCTTTAAAGACACAAAATACGATAAAAACCACTAATATGGTGATTATTGTCGCATGTGCTTCGGTTGCCGCGCAAGCGGCGAGAAGCACGCGTCTTTATATTTTATAGCGTGATTTTTCACGCTATTGCCTCGTCAGATATATAAATCAAGTTTCTTTTGCTCGCGGCGGCTCAGCTTGGTCATATCAGCCACCTCAAAACGGTTGCCGTCAACATCGGTGAAAATAATTCGGGTGTCGCTAAGACGTATGACCGCATCGCTGCCGCCTCTTATAACAAAGGTGCACCGACCCTTATCGGTGTCACAATCAAAGGTGGTGGCGCCGTTTAAATCCACCGCCGAATAAAGCTTGGTTATTTGGGGAGTAAAGTAGCGCAGGTCAATCTGGCTGCGAATTATATCGGCAAGCTCTTGGGGGAAATCACGAAGATCGGCTATTATGCCGATTTCGCGGTGTTTGCCGTTAGACTCACGCACCGATATATATATATCGGGAGCCGACAGAGGAAATGCCCTGCAAAAATCGGCGCGGGGATAAAACTTATCCTCAAAAAGCACCGAAACAAAGCCGCCGTCGGTCTTTTCAAACCGTGCGTTTTCAGCCGTCATATATTTGCTTTCAAAATTGTTTTCAACTGTAATTATTTCGGACATTTTAGTCTAACCCCCTCTTTTTCAGCGCTTGGCGCTGAATGTTTGCCAATCGGTAATACTCACCCTTTTGCTCAATGAGCTGACGGTGAGTGCCTCGCTCAACCACCTTGCCTTCTTCAATAACCAAAAGGAAGTCGGCATCACGCAGGGTGGAAAGTCGGTGAGCTACCGAAATGGTTGTACGGCCCTTTATAAGCTCTGCCAGGGCCTGCTGAATGTTTTGCTCTGTTTCGGTATCAACGGCGGCGGTGGCCTCATCCAGCATCAAAATTTTAGGATCGGTCAATATAGCTCTTGCTATACTCAGCCGTTGCCGCTCACCGCCTGAAAGCTGACGGCCCGAGGTGCCAATCAGTGTATCGTAACCGTCGGGCAAATTCATAATAAAATCGTGGGCACTGGCCGCCTTTGCCGCCTCCACAATTTGTTCGGGGGTAGCATCGGGGCGCGCATAGGCAATGTTTTCAGCCACGCTGCCCATAAATATGTAGGTTTCTTGAGAAACCATAGCCACCAGGCCGCGAAGATCCTTCATAGCTATGTCTCTTATATCCACACCGTCAATAAGCACCTGACCCTCGTCAACGTCATAAAGACGGCTGATAATATTAAGCAAGGTGGATTTGCCTGCACCCGAACGGCCGACAATGCCAAGCATCTCGCCCGATTTTACGCTGAATGAAACATCGGTAAGCACAGGGTTGCCCTTATCATAGGCGAAGCAAACATTTTTGAGCTCTATATCCCCTTTTATGTGTTCCATAACAACGGGGTGCTCACTCTCAACCACTTCGGGTTGGGCGTCGATTATTTCAAATATTCGCTGGGCGCTGTTCATACAATTTACCCACTGGCGCATAAACATCGAGATAGTATCAATGGGACCCGACAGCATACCCACATAGCCCGTAAAGGTAATAAGCAGGGCATAATCCATACCTGAGGTGCGGTTGAGTATCATACAGGCGCCTGCAGCAAAAACAACCATATTTGCCAATTCTCTTGCGGCAGCAAAAATAGCGGTTATGCGACTTTCTGTGTCAACAATAGCTACCTCCGCATCGCGCACAAAGCGGTTGTATGAGTCAAAGCGCTTATTTTCATCATCCTGCCTGCCAAAAGCGCGCACAACTCTGGCACCCACAATGTTGTCGTTTACGCCCGAATTGAGCTTGCGCGCCGCACGGTGTCTGCGCCCAAAGGCCATCCACAACCTAGGCATAATGAAATAGCTTATAACCGACGACACGGGCAGCAGCACTATTGCCGCCAAAGCCAGCAGGGGCTTTAAGCTGAACATTATAATTGCCGCCACAATAACCGTAACCAGGTCAACCATCAACGCAGGCAGGTTGTCAATAAACATACCCGTAACCTGGTCGGCATCATCCAGCACGCGCGACATAAGGGTGCCTGTCTCTCGAGACTGGTAAAAGCTGATTGACAGGCGGCTCATGGCATCAAAAACCTTGTTTTTAATATCTCTGATAACCTTGGGGATAAATTTTGCCACTATAAAGCTGTGCAAAAGGGTAAAGGTCTGATTGAACAGTTTGACGGCCAGCATTGCCGCCACCGTCAAAAGCAAGGCGGCCGCGGCCTTTTCAATTTCAGAGGTGCCTATGTTTTTTTCAAGCACCTCACCGAAAAGAACGTTACCGTTTAAATAAGGAGTAACCAGGCCCACAAGAGCTGTTGCTAAAAAGCAGAACACTACCGCAACCACTTTTATTGAATATGGTTTAAAAAAGCCCATCAGTCGAGAAAATTGACCGAGACGGCTTTTGAAACCGGCTCCCTTGCCCGCTGCTGCAACAAAGTGAGGTCGACCCATACCCATCGGGCCGCCGCGCCCCATAGGTGGGCCGTGGCCTGTAGGAGGTGCAGAATGCCCCTCATCCATCTTAGTCACAAATCGGGCAAGTCGCCTGAGCTCTGCCGCACGGCTTTCGCTTGTTACAGCCAGAAGATGCTGCTGCCCGTCCATTTCGGCCACCAAGGACACACACGCAACCTGAGATTCCACAGAAAGGGATGTTATATCAGACAACGGATAAAACTCTTTTGCAGAGTCTTTTTCCGGAGGAGTTGGCTTTTTATCGGTCATATTAAGGCGCTTGGTAAGTCGGGGCGAGCTGAATATATAAAGCCCCTCATCGGTCAGCACCACATACCCCTTACGGTAACGCAACTGCTTATCCATATCGGTGGGACAAACCGCCTTGATTTGCTTTGGCTCTATTCCCCACGCTGTAAAAAATTCGGAAAACGGAATTTTTTCAGGTTGCTTTTCGTCAGCGAAACAGGGGTTTGGGGATTTTTCCACAGTTGTTCACCGTCCTTTGCAAAATTTAGAAATAATTATCTACGATAATTATACCACCCAAAAAAATATATGTCAATGAACTTTGAATTCTTTAAATTTTTTTGTTGCAAATATACAAAATTCGTGGTATAATGTGTAATACTTGTTAATCTTTAGCTTCATATGTGACTTTTTTATGTGCATAAAGTAGAGGGTTTTCAAAATTTCTTTTGGAGGATACACACAAATGCGTAAAATTCTTTGCACATTGCTCGCACTGGTGCTGGTTATCTCTATGACCGTTATTCCTGCCTCAGCAGAGCAAAACTCTTATCTTTACGGTGACACCGATTTTAACGGAAAGCTCACCGCTTCTGACTTTCTAACCATTCAAAACTACTTGCTTAAGCACACCGTTATGGTAGGCAATGCCGACCAGGCGGCCGACATAGATGCCAATAACGCCATTGCAAGTGATGACCTTTTGATGCTTAAGCAGCATCTGCTTGGTGTTAAAGCAATCAGCACCACCTTCGTCCCCCGCGTTTGGTCTGCTGTTCCCATGACCAGCGCAAGCATGGCTGCTTCAGGCATTATCGGCGGCGAGGGATGCCAGGTGCTTCAGTATATCACTTTTGATGAGAACGACGGCAACATCGCTTATGTAGGCACTGACGTTGGCGGTATGTACAAATCTACCGACGGTGGCATTACATGGACTCAAAACTCTGTGGGCTTGGCTTCTGTCGGTGCCGCCTGTCTTAAGACCGACCCCAAAAACGGTAACCGCATTCTTGTTTCGGGCGTAAGCTCAGGACAGAACAAAAACAACGGCGTTTACCTTTCTACCAACGGTGGCGAATCCTTCACCGCTGTTCTTACCGACTTTGAAGGTCTTGGCTACACCAACACCGGTGGTCAGAACGACCGCCGCAGCTCTATCGCATTTGACCCCTCAAGCTATGATGCAGCCAAGGGCTATTGCACCACTGCATACTTCTTATACTGCGACAACTACCCCGGCAGTGACCCCGTTGACGGCACTATCGGTGTGCTTTATAAGTCTACCGACGGCGGCGTCACCTGGACCGAAATGGCAAAAAGCGCTGACTACAGAAAGGGTCACATTGCAGTTCATCCCACCAGCGGCTATGTTTACATCGCTGCTGTAGGCGGTTTCTATCTTTCTACCAACGGTGGCTCATCCTTCTCCAGAAAAGCACAGGGCAACTTTACCGGTATGGATGTAATTTCTACCCAGCCCAACAATGTTTACCTTTGCGGCTCTATGACAAGCGGCTCTTTCTGGAATCAGACCACCACTACCGGTGTGTTCCTTTCTACCAACAGCGGAAGCAGCTTCTCTACCTTGAACAGCAATACCGGTGCTTCATACCCCGTAAGAATCGAAGTCAGCCCCGTTGACCCCAACTATATGGTTTTTGACAACGATATGATGACCAATGAAGGCAGCTACTCCAACGCTCCTTATTATTCACAAGATGGTGGTAAGACCTGGGCAGCAGCTACCAAGAACAACACCAACTCTGTTATTCCCAACAACAACCGTTGGGGTGTATACGCCTGGAGTCCCACAGACAAAAACATCTGTCTCTCCTTCGGCGGTGACTGGGTCACCCGCTCCACCGACGGTGCAAAGACCTTTAAGTGGTCTAACAGCGGCTACAACGGTGCTGCTGTAACCGACATCTCTGTTAACGTTAACAATCCTGCTCTTATGGCAACCACTAACCAAGACTATAAGGGCTTCTATTCTACCGACTACGGCAAGACCTGGAAGTACGTTAAGTGCTGGGGCACTCAGAGTTGGGGCGGCTATGCTTACGGCTCTTATGCCGTAACCGACAAGATTCTCGTTGGCCTTGTTGCTACCGGTTGGTATGACCCCAGATACATCTATGTTTCTACCGACGGTGGCCAAACCGCTACCAACACCGGCATTCAGGTTAATGGAACTTACTCCAACTCTGTAACCGGTATGAAGGGCGACAACAACATCGTTTTCGCTTCCAACTACCGTTCAACCGACCAGGGCAATACCTGGACTCAGATGACCGGCTGTATCACAGTATTTGGCGGTGACGAGAAGACCGTTTACGGTGTAAACGCTGACGGTAATCCCGTTAAGTCAACCGACAAGGGTGCTACCTGGTCTGTTATCAGCACATCATACTCCAGCGGCGTTACCGATATGTGCTATGATGCAATGGGCAACCGCTTGATTGTTGTAAAGAGCTCTAATGTTTATGGCATCAGCTGCACTGACGGCACCTCCAAGAAACTCTTTGACGGCAGCACTCAGGATGCTTACGGTTCTTACACCACCTTCCGTTGTGTTGAGGTTGACCCCACTAACAGCAATGTTATCTTCTTAGGTAACGCTAAGCAGACCTACGCTTCTGACCTTGGTTTGCTCAAGACCACCGACGGCGGTCAGACCTGGGTTAATATGACCTCTACCGCAGGTAATATGCTCAACGGTGATCAGGGCGGTCGCGAAATCACGAAGATCGCTATCAACCCCGCAACCCGTCAAGTATTTGCATCCGGTTCTTGCCGCGGCATTTACAAGATGGCTATTGACCAATAATTAACGGCTTATACATTCGCCCTGCGTCTGAAAAGGCGCAGGGCTTTTTTGTTGAAAAATGCGATTATTTGTGATATAATGATTGTTGTTTGTCGAAACGCTTGAAAGCGCTTCGACAAGCCACTTTTTAAGCGGATATAGCAAAATTAAATCAAAGAATTTAATTTTGCACAACATTCATTGCAATGGATATGGACAAATTTTCAAAGAAAATTTGCCGCAAAATCAAAGATTTTGTGTCAAAACAAGTTTGTTTCGACTAACCATAACCATTATAACATAAACGTGTGCTGCAGCATTCGTAGCATAGCATTGACAAAATTCATTTCATCAACATCTTCAGCGGCAACAATATCCGTAGTGGCAACAGTTTCACCATTTAGCTTTACTGTTACTCTGCCAACAGTATCGCCCTTGTTTATCGGCGCTTTAATGCTTTGAGGTAAATTAAAATGTGTTTCTATATTCTTTTCTTGACCTTTTTCTAATAAAAAAGAAATATTTTTCGGTTCTTCCAGCTCAATATTTGTTTTTGTACCTTTTGTAACATCAACCGTCTTGTTTTTTAGTTCAAATTTCATCTCTTTGAACTCATAATTTGCAAAGCCACTGTCCAAAAGTTTCTTTGCCGATCTGAAGCGATCATCACTTGTTGAGGCGCCCATAACAACTGCTATTAAATGCAGTCCATTTCTTTTTGCAGATGCAGAAACACAGCAACCTGCGCCATTTGTTGTACCTGTTTTTAATCCCGTTGCACCGTCATAAAACCTCACTAACTTATTAGTGTTAACCAGTTGCGTTGCACCGTTACGCAACGTATCCATCCATATGGTTGAATATTCAAATATTTTGTCGTGCTTCAATAATTCTTTTGACATTATTGCAATATCTCTTGCAGTTGAATAATGTCCTTCCGCATCAAGTCCTGAACAATTTTTAAACACTGTAGAATTCATACCCAACTCTTCGCACTTATCATTCATCATTTTTACAAAAGCTTCTTCACTTCCTGCAACCGCTTCAGCCAGCACGCAGGTTGCGTCGTTTGCCGAGCCAATTATCACAGCTTTAAGGAGATCGTCAACTGTCATTTTT
Organism: Acutalibacteraceae bacterium; assembly: GCA_045648425.1. GTDB lineage: Bacteria > Bacillota > Clostridia > Oscillospirales > Acutalibacteraceae > RGIG2206. Next base: position 20,014 of record JAZRNV010000113.1, read on the forward strand.
TCATTAGGTTCAAGCCAAATCTGTGAGCCGCCCATCGAAGCTGCGTGTTCGCTGCAGGTTACAACGGTGTGATAATTCATTGCTCCGCTCTCTATATACTCCATAATTAGAATCAGTGACATAACCTTAGTTATAGATGCCGGCGGAAGCTTTTCATCGGCATTTTTTTCATACATCACTTTGCCGCTTGATTGCTCAATCAAAATAGCGGATTTAGCATCAACTACAACTGATGAAACAGGTGAAGATGCTGTAGGTATATCTCCGTTTTCATAGCTATCCAGCATTCCTTCTGTATAATATTCGGTAACGATTCTGTTTTTTGTATTTTCATCTACATATTTGTCGCTTATGTCAGCATATGCAGAAAAGCTAAAGGTTATAAATAATACCAAACTAACCGCAATATTAATCAATTTCACGATAAAACCGCCTTAAATCAGATTATAAATAACATATGTTTACAATGCTTGTTTTATGATAAATTCAATTAATTTACAAACACTAGACAAGGTGGTTATTTTGAAAAAATTATGGTATTTATTAGTCGTTCTGTTACTTCTTTGCAGCTGTGAAAAAAACACGGTTAAAACATATACAGTAACAGACGAGACAGGAATTAAAAAGATTGTATCTTACGGTACTGTAATATGCGATGAAATAATATATGCAGAAATCCCAGACAACAGTAAAATTATATCCTCCTGCAAGTTGGGGGAAAGGGTAGACTGCGGACAAACCCTGGTGGAATATCAGCATAATGGAATTAGTAAAAAGATTAATGCCACAAATAACGGAATTATATGCCAACCAAAAGACAAGATAAAAGGTATATACTACTACAATATGGATAATGTAACCGTGGCTACTGAAATACCGGAAACCGAAATAAGACACATTGAAATCGGAAATGAAGTAAATCTGATAGGGGAGGGGCTGGCAAAAAACAAGTACAACGGAACTGTAATCCAAATCTCCCCCAGTGCCAAAAAAGAGCAAAACGGTACTTTTGTAGAGTGTAAAATCAAACTAAACAATCCTGACAAAAGCATTATGCCGGGTTTTTCCATCAGAATTGAACGTGAAATTGAATTAAAGAATTCTGTAAAAATTCCAATAGAAGCAATAAATTACGACAAAAACGGATGCTATGTTATTATAATAAAAAATGAGCGTAGCGCTAAAAAATATATCGAAAATATTTTGTTTAATGACGGCCAGTATGCTGTTTGCGAAGGAATTAATTATAATGAAACACTAAAAATTAAAGAGTAGGTTTGAATTAACTTGATAATCTTTAAAAAGATATTTAGACGCTTTTGGTCAATGATGTTGTTTTCAACCGGAATATGCATAGGTATAACATCAGTTTTTTTAATTAACGCGATCAGCAATTTAGGTATAAATTCCACAAAAAGCTTACTGGACCGAATCGGACTTGACGGCTATTTAATTTCAACCGTTAGTGTTAACGAAAATGATATAATAGCTCTTAGCAACTGCAAAAATGTGCAATATTTAAGCCCATCGATTCAAGTAACAGCAGTAACAGCAGATGGAAACGAGTTAAAATGTGTCGGCGGTAATTCACAAATCGAAAAAATTTACTCTCTGGAAATATTAAGAGGTGATTTTTTTGATTCAAACAATATTTTGCAATCAAATCCGGTATGCGTAATAAGCAGCAACTGCGCTAAACATTTGTTCAACAGTGTCGACTGTTTGGGGCAGCATATAACAATCAATATTAATTCATATTCTCAGCGGATGACAATTATAGGAATATATAAATCAGACAAAATATCAGAAAATTCAAATATTAATATAAATGAACCTATATATATGCCGTACACTCTGCTAAATGCAATTACTAACAGCAATACAAACAAATTGCTTATAAAAGCAAATAACAGCCACTCAAACGAAAGCACGCTAAATGTCTTGACCTCATATTGTAACTCAATGTTTGGGGATGGATTCTATAAAATAACCGACACCGCCAGTCAGCGTGATAAAATTGACAGTATAATGAATTTAATCAAACGTATTTTGGAGCTAATTATAAGTGTATCACTGATTGTATCAATATGCAGTCTTATGGTGATAATGATAATAAACATTAATAACAAGCGAAAAGAAATCGGGCTCAAAAAAGCTTTGGGTGCCAAAAACATTTCAATTTTGCTGGAAGCTTCAACAGAATCGATGATAATAGCTGTTTTTGGGTGCATAAACGGATTGCTGTTATATAAAGCAATAACTTGTTTAGTAAAATCAAACCTTTATTTAAACTATTCTGTAGTAATAATAACGGTTTTATCTACAGTAGTCAGCGCATTTTTAATAGGATTGTTACCGGGCTATTTAGCCGCAAAAACCGACCCTGCGAAGGCCTTAAAAAGCGAAAGATAACAGTTGATGACTCAACTGTTATCTTTTTTATCTGTATTAGGTTTTACTGTTGACAAAGGATTGGATTCTACAGCATCCTTTACCATTTCACTTGACAAATGTGTGTAAATCTGTGTTGTGCCAAGATTTTCGTGACCTAAAATATCCTTTAGCACTCTAACATCAACATGACCATGTTGATACATCAAAGTTGCTGCGGTATGTCTTAGCTTATGAACTGAATATCCTTGACCTCCAAGTCCAATTTTTTCTAAATTTGTATAAACGATGTGCTGTACGGTTTTATTGCTGATTCGTTTTTTCAATCTGCTCAAAAACAGCGCTTTTTTGTGGGCAGCAGGAACTCCGTCAACAGGCCTTACTTTTAAATAAGCGTTAATGGCCTCTGTACAGGCATTGTTTAGGTAAATAACGCGTTCTTTATTGCCTTTGCCAAGCACTCTTACAGTATTATCAGAACGAATATCAGACAAATTCAAGCCACATAGCTCAGATAATCGCAACCCGCAATTGAGAAAAATTACCAAAATTGCGTAATCACGCTCTTTATATTCACCATTTACATTTTTTAACAATTCCAAGCTTTGCTCAAGCGTGAGGTACTTTGGCAAGGATTTCTTGGATTTTGGCGTTTCAAGCTGCTCAACAGGGTTGTAGTCGAGCAAACCGGCTTTATTGGTTAAATACTTAAAAAACGATCTTAACGAAGAGGATTTGCGAGCACGAGTTTTTTCATTATTATCACGGTCGTTTTTACAGTAAACCAAAAACTCATAAACCTCAGTCAATGAAATAGATTTAATGAAATCAACATCAACATCAGAAATAGAAATCTGTTCAAGTTCATCGGTGTGAGATAAACCACGACTAAAATAAATGAATCTGAAAAATGTTTTTAAATCAGAAACATATTCATTAACAGTTGCAGAAGAACGAGCTTTAACAGTTTCAATATAAGTAACATAGTTCTTTAAAACCTCGGGTAAGGCCGAAAATTGACCATGATCCATAAAAACACCCCTTTTTAAGCTGATTCATCTCCCCTCAATTATACAAAATATTCATTTTGTATAATTGGAAGTCTAGAAAAACAAGAGGGAATTTCCCTCTTGTTTATAGTATCATAACAAAATAAATAAGTCAATATCTCATATTTACTAAGCTTTTACAAACTGGCTGTTATATAACTCGTAATAAAAACCTTTTCTCTGCAGCAGCTGCGTGTGTGTTCCTTGCTCAATAACGTTGCCGTCTTTCATAACAAGAATCAAATCTGATTCTATTATTGTTGACAGTCTATGAGCAACTACAAAACTGGTCTTATTAGCTGTAAGCTTTGAAAACGCCCTTTGAATCTGTTTTTCAGTTCTGGTATCAATTGACGAGGTTGCTTCATCCAAAATGAGCATTGGCGGCAAACTAAGCATTATACGAGTGATGCACAGCAGCTGCTTTTGGCCTTGAGACAAACTTCCTCCATCCTCACCTATAACAGTATTATATCCTTCGGGTAATCTTTTAATAAAGCTATGTGCATGAGTGGCTTTTGCAGCTTCAATAACCTCTTCATCGGTTGCATCCGGCTTTCCAATCACAATATTATCTCTTATTGTTCCCGATCTGAGCCAGGTATCCTGCAAAACCATGCCGTATTTATTTCTTAAGCTGTGCCTGGTAACACTATAAACGCTAACATTATCAACCTTAATATCACCTCTATCTACATCGTAGAAGCGCATCAAAAGATTGATTAAGGTTGTTTTTCCACATCCTGTAGGACCGACAATAGCAACGTGCATACCTTTTTTAACCGATAAGCTAAGATCTTTTATCAATTGCTTGTCTTTATTATACGAAAAGCTCACTGTCTCAAATGAGACATCGCCATTTGCATTCTCAAGAATTATGCTATCTTTATCAGATGTTTGCTCTTTTAAATCGATATAATCATATATTCTTGCAGCACAAGCAAATGCATTTTGCAGTTCGGTAATAACACCTGAAATTTCGTTAAACGGTTTGGTGTATTGGTTGGCATAATTTAAAAAGCACGACAACAAGCCAACCGTAAATGTGGTCGGTGACATTATTACCGCTAAGGCGCCAACTGCGGCCACACAAGCGTAAACAACCGAGTTAACAAACCTTGTGCACGGATTTGTAAGAGAAGAAAAGAAAACGGCTTTAAGTGAGCACTTGTTCAAACGACTGTTAATTTCGTCAAAATTCTTAAGATTTGCCTCTTCCCTTGCAAAAGCTTTAACTGTTTTGAGGTTACCGACCATCTCATCAATCAAACCTGTCTGCTCAGCTCTTGTTTGTGACTGCTTTTTAAACATATCGTGGGTCTTGCCGGATATAAATTTTGCAACAAACAGCGACAATGGTGTAACAAACACCACAACAAGCGCAATCTTCCAGTTATAGTAAAGCATTATTCCCAGAGTACCAAAAATAGTTAAAACGCCTGTAAACAACTGAGAGAATCCCATAATAAGACCGTCTGCAACCTGATCAACATCAGAAGCAGTCAAGCTGAGAATTTCTCCGTGGGAATGTGAGTCGATATAGCTTAAATCAAGTTTTTGCGTTTTTACAAAGAGCGATTTCCTTAAATCTCTTACACAATTATAAGCAACAGCATTATTGCATACCGAAAGCAGCCATTGAGACAAAGCAGAGAATGCTATGCACGAAAGAACTTGCAATATGATTTTGCTTAAAACGTCAAAATCAAATCCTGATTTAGTTATTAGATCAATAGCGTCGCCTACCAAAATCGGTATAAGTAACGAAAACAGGACTTGTATAACGGCAAATAATAACGACAGTATCAACCTGCCTTTGTACTTGCCTACTGAAGAAAGGATGCGCAACACAACATGGTTTTTCATTATTGCACCTCCCCTTCTGACTCGAATTGTGAATAGTATATATCTTTATATACCTCACAAGACTCAAGAAGCTGGCTGTGACTTCCGTATCCAACCTGCTCGCCGTCATCAAGCACAACAATTCTGTCACAACCGAGCAATGACGATGCACGTTGAGATACAATAATTACGGTTACATTCTTAAGTGAACTCAAGGATGAGCGCAAAGCAGCATCAGTTGCATAGTCAAGAGCTGACGAACTGTCATCCAAAATCAAAATATTAGGTTGCTTTACAAGCGCCCTGGCAATAGTCAGGCGCTGTCTCTGTCCACCTGAAAAATTCTTACCGCCTTGCTCCACCATTTCATCAAGGCCCTTATCATTGCTTTTTACAACATCGGTGGCACAAGCCATATCAACCGCGGTCATTATCGCTTCATCGGTAGCATTAGGATTGCCCCAAAGCATATTTTCTCTTATCGTTCCTTTAAACAAAACAGATTTTTGCGGTACTACACCCACAATTTTGTTAAGAGAAGCTTTTTTAATCTTTTTAACATCCAATCCGCCTAAGGTTATTTTGCCCTGTGAGGCAAAATAAAAGCCGGGTACAAGATTAACCAGTGTCGACTTGCCCGAACCGGTACCGCCGATAATACCGATTTTTTCACCTTGTTTAGCAGAGAAGCTGATGTTTGAAAGCGAATCCTCCCCTGCTCCCTCATATCTGAAAGAAACATTATCAAAAACAACATCATACCCGTTAACATCCAGTTTATCGCTGTCATGTTCATCTGTATCGATATTCATAACGGAAGAAATGCGTTTTGCACTTGCAATAGACTTTGTTACGGTAATAATCAAGCTTGCAAATTTAATAAGCTCTACCAGTATCTGTGACATATAATTATAAAGTGCAACAAGCTGACCGCCATAAAGCTGGTTGTTATCAATCATAATTGCACCTTTATTTATCAAAACAACAACACCAATATTTATAATAACAAAAGTCATGGGATTCATTATGGCAGAAATTTTGCCAACTGTCTTTTGAAATTTGTCAAGAGCGTTGTTTTTGTTTTCAAAATCAGCGGTTTCTGCCTCCTCGCGGCAAAATGCTCTTATTACTCTGACACCGCTTAAATTTTCCCGGGAAACACCGATTATTCCATCCACCTTACTTTGGACCTTTCGGTAAAGAGGAATGGTTATAAGCATTAAACCCATAACCACAATCATCAGCACCGGGATAACTACCGCAAAAATCATCGCAGCACGACTGTTAACGGTAAACGCCATAATCATAGCGCCAAAAACAACAAATGGAGAACGCAGCAAGAGGCGCAAAACAAGGTTTACACCGGTCTGAACCTGATTAACGTCACCTGTCATTCGATTTATCAATGTAGACGTGCCGATATTATCTATTTGAGCATAAGAAAATTGCTGAATTTTATCGAATAAATTATGACGGATGTTTGTAGCACAGCCAACTGCTGTTCTTGCAGAAAAATACTGTGCAGTAACAGAAAACAATAAACCAACAGCACCCATTGCCACAAGCAAGAGTGCTTTTTTGATTACATATTTTTCATCTCCGACCGCTATGCCAACATCGATAATGTCAGCAACCACCAATGGAACAAGCAGTTCAAGCACAGCTTCAAGCAACTTAAAAGCAGGCCCAAGAATTGCCTGAGCGGTATACTTTTTCATATTTTGTAATACGACTTTAATACCAAACACCTCAAAACAAATACAATAAGGGGAAGCAAAACTTCCCCTTTAAATATTTATGTTACATCATCGTCAAAGACGTTTTGCTGCTCTAATACCGAACGGTGAACCATTCTGCCGTTATGATAAACATACTCGGGCAAACCATCAGACTCTTCATCAGATCCCTCTGTATCGGTCGAATCTTCATCAGACGAGGCAGGAGCTTCCTCATCGCTGGCTGAGTCTTGTGACTCATCATCAGATTCGTTTTGCGCCTCGTAATAAGGGTCAATTACATACTTTTTAATAGACGGGTAGGTATTGTAGCTGACAAAGTAGAACCAGAAGCTAAATCCTGTCATCAAAATCAATGTAACGGTAAGCGACAGCACCAAAGGACGAACCTGACCAAAAACAAACAGCAGCAGAAACGCAGCAATTATAAGCAAGGCACCCAACAATATCATACCCACATTTCTCAGCATACTGATAACGGTAAAGAAAAATGCGTTCTTATATATTTTGCGCAGCTTAAGATCTAACGTGACCTGCATCACAGGCACATAAAAATGCATTGAAATAAATATATAAGATAAGAACAAACAACCGGCAAAACCGATTATAAAGAATATGCCGCTGTTAATATACGTGTAATACCACAAAAGCGAGAGCAATGCACATCCGGTAGCAATATACTCAATAAAGGATATTACAAAGGATTGCCACCAATTCTTTTTGATGGTATCCCACAAATCCGACATCATAAATGTCGGCTCTTCTCTTACATAATCGCGGGTTATGCGGGTTATGCCCAGCTTGATGGGACCAAGCAAAATCACAGGCATAAAGCACAAGAAAACCATAGCAACCCTTGAAACAGAGTGTGGAAAATAATGAGCAAATGCAAACTTATCTATTTTGCCTTTATCTGTATATGTTACGTTGAGCTTTGCAACCTCATTGCCCGATTTATCACAAAGCTTATAATCGGTAAAATCAACTCCGTCACTGTGTTTTACAGTAAAACCGAGCACCTTAAGGCCTGAAGTAATCTCGGATGCAATTAAGTCCAGCTCATCTTGAGTAAACTTAGTGCTTTCAAACAAAGTTAAGACACCATTAAGGTCATGATCTGCAAGCGCAGATTTGTCTTTGCTTTTTATAAGATCAAGTGCCTTGACAAAATGCACAGAGGCCTTGTCAAGCTGAGCATCATCAATCTTATAGGCATCTACCATTCGGTCAAATGCAGAAACAAGACTGCTGTCAATATCATAATTTTCTTTAAGAACAACAGAAAATTCGGACCTGCTGTTATTTACATACTTAAGCGGTATAAATGAAATGCCTATAACTATTGCCAAGCAAAGGCAAAAGAGTAAATTTAAACCTAAAAGCTGAAAGAATTTCTCTTTATAAATTCTCCAAAAACCGCCGGTGCGCCCGGTCCTGGCGGCAGCTTTGCTGACACCGGGGCCATTTTTTTGATAATTGAAGATTTTATTCATTAAAGCCACTTTTATACTACCTCACTTAATCAATGCGCCTTGGGATGAAATTTATTGTAGACAGACGAAAACTTATTCTTCATTATCTGAGCATACACCTGGGTGGATGAAATATCAGAATGGCCCAGCATCTGTTGAATGTCTTTAAGCTGAGCGCCGTTTTCAAGAAGATGAGTAGCAAACGAGTGTCTTAAGGTATGAGGAGTTATATCCTTCTTTATACCCGCCTGCTTTGCGTATTGTTTAATTATTTTCCAAAAGCCCTGTCGAGTAAGTCTTTGACCATTCATATTAACAAACAAAGCGCTTTCATCGTCTTCAAAAACAATATAAGCCCTTACTCTTTTTATATAAAGCTCAACTGTTTTAATTGCAGAATCATAAAGAGGGATTATTCGCTCGCTTTTATTGCTTACACAACGAATGATACCAACATCAAGATTAATATCTTCTAAATTTAAACCAATAAGCTCAGACACACGAATTCCCGTTGCGTACAAAAGCTCAAACATCGCCTTATCTCTGCATCCTTTTGAGTCGTTGATATCGGGTTGAGAAAGCAATAGATCGGTCTCTTCTTGAGTTAATATCTCAGGAAGCTTCTTTTCGGATTTTACGGTCTTAACTCCACCGGCAGGGTTAACCTTTACAAGGTTTAATGAAAGTAAATATGAATAGTATGACCTGAGTGAAGCAATTATACGCGTAATAGTAGCATTGGATCGGTTGCAATTCTTACAATATTCCATATATCCCTCAATCACAGACTTGTCCACATCGGTCACTGAGGAAGCACCAATTGTTATGAGATATTTAACAAATTGACCAATATCGCGCATATAAGATTCAAGGGTGTTGCTGGAAGCACCCCTTGTTTCACGCAAATATTGCTCAAATTCAATTTGATAATCCTTCATTTTATATGTACTCCAATCAATTGGTTAAAATTTCTGCAACATATAGCTTTAACAAAGCCATAATCAGGCAAATTAAAGCGACAACAAAGACCAAAACTAAAAACAATATAAAAGTATCTTTCGTCTTGCGAACGGTATCGGTTGAGGATACTTTACCGAAGACCATACCGATTAAACCATAAGAATAAGACATAGAAGCACAAGACATCAAACAAAAAACAAAAGCCAAAGAAATCAGCGGAATCAAAAACAATATGCCGTTAACAACTATCCCCTTTACTCCTATAAACCTACACACAGATGCCATAAGACAACCACAGCCCATTGAATAGACAGAGTAAGCTGAAAGAACAAGCGGAAAGCCAAAGGGATAAAAAGACACTATATACATAAACAACAAAACTGCTAAGTTAAACAGTAAGCTGTTTAAAAAGCCGGACCAAAAGTCTACATTAACAAAAGTATAAAAAACAGATAAAAAATCGGTGTTTTTAAATGAATAAGAAAACGCAGCTGTTAAACACCCAAAAACAAAAGAAACCAAATAAACAATATAATGAAACACAAACATACCGTTTGCCTTCACAAAACTAAAAAAATGCGCTTTAGAAACGAATCTCACAATCATCTTCCCTTTCAAAATAAATACAATAAATATTATGAAAAAGAAGGACAAGTTAGACACAAAAATCAAAAGGTTACATAAAATTATTATGTAAAAACAAACAAGGTAACATAAAACAGCACTCAGAATTTCGCTATTCTACAGATACGAATATAACTATAATACATTTTAAGCCAATAATCAATGGTTTTTTGGCTTAAAAATTAAAGTTTAGTAAATATTACAAACTTTAATAACAAAAATATTATGTAAATGCACAAAAGTTATGTAAACTGTGTTATGTTAACCCATTATATAGTGCTTTCGTTCTTTTAATCACATATGAATTTGACGAATATGTTAATTTTCAATAAATCAAACAACGCTTATAAATGGCTTAAATTTAAAAAATACATAATAAAAAAAGCTCGTCTCTAAAAGACGAGCTTTTTTAAAGGTTATTATTCATCCATCAGCTCAGCTGCAGATTGTCTCATAGCTTGAGTTACAACACCGGTTGACATTATTCTTGCCACCTCTTCTACCCTTTCAGAATACGAAAGATCATCAACACAGGTGTAGGTTTTGCCATTATTCACCTGCTTGCTGATTTTAAAATGTACATTAGCCAGTGATGCAATTTGAGCAAGATGAGTAACACAAATCACTTGCCGATTTTTAGATGTCTCTTTAATCTTAATTCCAACCTTGCGAGCAGCACTGCCACTGATGCCCGAATCTATTTCATCAAATATCAGTGTATCCACGTCGTCCTTATCTGCCATTACAGACTTTATCGAGAGCATTATACGTGACAACTCGCCGCCCGAAGCAACCTTTGCCAGCGGTTTAAGATTTTCGCCTGCGTTTGCAGATATGAAAAACTCTATTTGATCGGCACCCATTGACGTGTACGCATCGGTTTTTTGAATTTTAACCTCAAATTTTGCTTTGGGCATATCTAAATAATTAAGCTGTTCGCAAACAGCATTTTGAAACACAATTGACGCTTTTGCTCTCGATTCACTCAGCATTTTTGCAGATTCTTCCATAATTCTACGCTTTTTATCAAGCTCTTGCGTCAGTATCAAAATCTTTTCATCAGAATTGTCTATTGTGTCAAGTTCATCTTTGGAATCTTGCAAAAACTTCAGCATCTCTTCTTCAGTAGAACCATATTTCTTCGACAGTCTGAACAAATAGTCCAGTCGTGATTCGATGCTTTCAAGCAATGATGGATTGAAATCAACCTGCGACAAGTGACTGTCTATATCTGACATCACCTCATCAATCTCATAGCTGTAACCCAAAAGTTGCTCGCATATTCTTTCAAAATCGGGAATGTATTTAGAAACATATTGCAAAGAATCGGCGACACTTTTGATAACGCTTGACACACCTTGATTGTAGTCATCGCCATTAAGAGTGTTATACGCTTCTGTGAGCTGTTGAGCGACAGTTGCCGAATCTCTTATAAGGTCACGCTGACGTGCCAGTTCTTCTCTTTCGCCTACTTCTATCTCAGCTGCTTCGAGCTCACTAACTACATATCTGAGATAATCTGCTCGCATTTTTGCGCCATCAGTCACAGATTTCAAAGATTCAAGTTTACTTTTAGTCTCGCAATAGTCTTGGTATGCCTCTTGATATTGAACAAGAAACTCCTCATTTTCTGCAACCATATCGATATATTCAATGTGCTTAGTTGCATCCAGCAAGCGCTGAGAATCATGCTGACCGTGAATATTAATAAGATAAGGCGATATTCTTTTTAAAACGCTGACATTTGCCGGCAAACCGTTAATTTTTACATTATTGCGTCCATCGGTATAAATTTTGCGCAAAACAACCAGCGACCTATCCTCGCACTCATAACCAAAATCTTTGAGTATTTGCAATGTTAAGTCACTTATGTTTTCAAAAACCGCTGTTACAGATGCCTCTTGAGCACCTGTTCTTATTAAATCATGGGAAGTTCGCTCACCAAGAATTGCATTAATCGAATCAATAATAATAGATTTACCGGCACCTGTTTCACCTGTAAGCACATTAAATCCGCCGGCAAAGTTTATATCAGTTTTTTCAATTACAGCAATATTCTCGATATGTAAAGCTGACAGCATATTTATTTCTCCATTAAATGTTGGTCATTTTTTTAAATTGCTCACAAAATTGCTTTGCCGACGCTTCACTTCGAGCAATAACCAAGATAGTATCATCCCCTGCAACAGTACCTATTATCAAATCGTTATTCATATAATCGATAAGCGAAGAAACCGCTTGAGCAGTACCGGGTTTGCACTTAACAACTACGTCATTAACTGCAGATTCAACATCAACAACACAGGTTTGAAACATTGTCTGGTCATGGTTAATTGCTTTTTTGTTTTCCGACACATACTTGTATTTATTTTCAGAATCATGCACTTTATGCAAATTGAGACGCTTTATGTCTCTTGAAACAGTGGCCTGTGTTACTTCAAAGCCCCGTTGTCTGAGTAAATCCATTAATTCAACCTGGGTTTCAACCGAGGTGGAGTTGATTATATCAATAATTGCAGCCAATCGGTTATTATGCTTCATAAAATCCTCCGTCAAATTGCAGAAATTTTGTTCTTTAAGACATCGTAAAAGGAATCGTTTTTAATCTTAATCAACCGAGTTACCACATCATCTGCCCTGCTGATTGTAACTGTGTCATTATCGCTTAAGCAAATGCCGTTACGTCCGTCAAAGGTGACATACGCTTTTCTTTCGTTGATAGATTTAAAGGATATTTTCATAACCGATTCAGCCGAAAGAACAAACCCCTTTGAATAAAGAGAAATGGGGCAAATCGGCACGGCTATCATGCACTCAATTGATGGGTCGGTGACAGGGCCGCCTGCAGACATTGCATATGCAGTTGAACCGGTAGGAGTAGATACAATAAGGCCATCAGCCCTGAGATTCATAAATTGCTTATCACAGTTAGATAAAACCAAATCAAGAGCGTAATCAACAGAGTCCCTTGAAACAACTGTATCATTAAGAGAATAATAGACTTTTTCGGGATCGGATGAGACGACAGTTTTAAGCATCATTCTCTTTTCAATATCATAATCGCCGTTAACAAGCTTATCAAGAAGGTCGATTTCATCGGCCTCCAAGGCAGCCATATATCCTATTCTTCCGGAATTGATTCCTAAAACCGGCTTGGCATATACAGCAGCAATTTTAGCAGTATGAATTATTGTTCCATCGCCACCTATAGCAATGATAACATCATTAGCTTTAAAGAATTTATCAATTTCTCCTGTCTTATTTGAGACAAGCGCGTCAAAAATGCTATACTGAAGTAATTCATATTGAACCTCAAGTGTGCTCAACTTGCAAATCACTTTTTCCAACACGAGCGAAGCATTTTCTTTGCTTAAATTAGGAACCACACCAATTTTCAAAGGAATCCCCTCCTTTTTAAATTAATCTAATGTTTGATGGGATTTTTCAACAACCTCATCCACATTTATTCCGTCAAACAAAACAGCATTTTCGGTCTTTTTTAAATAAGCAAGGTACTCTATATTGCCTTGCGGACCTTTAATAGGTGAATAATCAAGGCCCAAAACAGAAAAACCGCTGTTTAGCATAAACTCGACTGTATCATTAGCCACCTGCTTATGAACTTTAATATCACGAACAACGCCTTTTTTACCTACGTTTTCACGACCCGCCTCAAATTGAGGTTTAATCAAGCAGACCGCCTCTGCCCCGTTCTTCATTAAGCTATGCATAACGGGTAAAATTAATTTTAGCGAGATAAAAGACACATCAACTGATGCAAAATCCAACTGATCCGGCACCTGCTCAGAGGTAACATATCTAAAGTTAGTTTTTTCAAGATTTACAACTCTATCATCACAGCGCAGTTTCCAGGCCAACTGACCATATCCAACATCAATAGCATACACCTTGCTTGCACCGTTTTGCAGCATACAATCGGTAAAGCCCCCAGTAGAAGCGCCAATATCTGCACAAACGAAGCCGTTCAGCGTTATTTGGAACACCTGCATCGCTTTTTCAAGCTTTAATCCGCCGCGACTTACGTATTTTAAAGTGTTGTCTCTTACTTCAATATTCATATCGTCCGTGACAGCCATACCCGCCTTATCAGACTTCTGATTGTTTACATAGACGACGCCTGCCATAATAAGCGCCTTTGCCTTTTCTCTGCTTGGAGCAAGCCCAAGATCAAAAACAGCAGCATCAAGTCTTTTCTTTTCGCTCAATTTTATCACCATTTTTAATAAAATCAGTTATAGATTCAACGTCAAACCCATAATTTACATACGCTTGCTCAACAGTAGAGTGAGGAACGAACTCATCGATAGCTTTGATAGTAAAGCTGCCGCTATAGCCAAGCTCTGTCATCATATCACACAGAGTTTCACCGATACCGCCACGGCGCATGCCCTCTTCATAAAAAACAATACGTTTAAATTTGATCAGCTCAAGCGCCATTTTTTCAGAAAGTGGCTTTATTCGGTTGATTTTGCAAATGGAACAATCGGCCTTTTCGGCGGCTTGGCAAACGTTTGAAAACAATTTACCGTAAGTGACAACAACAGTATTATCATCAACATGATGAATATAATAATCATTTTTCACAGCCGATGAATCATACCACTCGGGGCGATATCCCTCAAACCCTCTTGCATATCTGATGCACATTGGGCCGACTGTGTTGACAGCTAAATTGAGCTCGTATTTAAGCTCATCGAAATAAGCAGGCGAACAAACACCAAACCCCGGTATTGTATTTAATAATGCAACATCGAATAGGCCTTGATGGGTTATACCATCATCGCCAACAATACCCGAACGATCAACAGCCAAGGTAACGTTATAATTGCACACAGCAACATCGTGAACAAGCTGATCGTATGACCTTTGCAAAAAGGATGAATAGACAGCAAACACGGGCTTAAATCCTTTAGAAGCCAATCCTGCGCTGAAAGTAACAGCGTGCTGTTCAGCGATACCTACATCAAAAAATCTGTCGGGATACTTATTCTTAAAAGGCAACAACCCGGTACCCTCTGTCATTGCAGCAGTTACAGCACAGATTTTATCATCAGTAGCAGCAATTTCGCACAAAGTGTCACCAAAAGTTGTAGAATAAGAGTTTTTAGGAGCAACAAGTCCCGTATTAATATCAAAATTAGACACACCGTGGTAAGAGGTAGGATTCTCTTCTGCAGGCAAAAAGCCTATACCCTTAACTGTAATAGCATGCAGCACAACAGGGCCGCCAATAACCTTAGTGGCCTCAAGAGCTTTAATCATCTCGGATATATTATTGCCATCAACCGGGCCGAGGTAGCGGTATCCCAAGCTTTCAAAGTAATTAGAATTATATACGGCTGATTTTATAACTTGCTTAAACTTAATAAGCAAATGATTTAACGGTTTGCCTAAGAGAGGAATTTTTTCAATGCCTTTTTTTATTCCTGCTTTAGTACGAATATAACCTTTTTTAATTCTGATACCTGACAAGTGTCTTGCAAGGGCACCGACATTTTTAGAAATTGACATTTCGTTGTCGTTTACAACAACAATCATTTTGTCTCTTCTTCGACCTGAGTTATTGAACCCCTCAAAAGCCATTCCGCCGGTAAGAGCTCCGTCGCCTATTACGGTAACAACATAGTTATCGTTACCTGCTAAAGTGTTAGCGCAAGCAATACCGCAGGCGGCAGATACAGAATTGGAGCTATGGCCCGATACAAACGGGTCATGTTCGCTCTCGGGCGGAAACATAAATCCTGACAGTCCGTCTTTCTTTCTGATGGTTTCAAAGCGGTCAAAGCGGCCTGTAATAAGCTTATGAACATAGCTTTGGTGGCCCACATCAAACAGCACAGAATCATTGGGGCTATCGAAAACATAGTGAACGGCAACCGTCAACTCAACAACACCTAAATTAGATGCAAGATGGCCGCCATTTTTAGAGATAACACCAATCAATGCTTCTCTGATTTCAGCGCACAAAATATTCAGTTGTTCGACATTAAGCTTTTTAATGTCAGCGGGACATTGAATATTTTCAAGATACATAAACAGCCATCCATTTTAAAAAAATTAACCAAAAACAATAGGAACCAGCATAGATATAATAATACCAAGCAATGAGCCGGCAAGAACCTCTAAGGGAGTGTGGCCCAAGACCTCTTTTAACTGATTGATTTCCAAATTGTCGTCATCATCCTCGATTTTATCGACTTTGTCAACCATCTTATTAATCGCTTTTGCGTGCTCACCTGCTTGCCTGCGGACGCTGGTAGCATCATACATAACTATAGCAGCCAACACAAATGAAATAGCAAACTCAGCAGAATCCAAGCCACAAACTCTGCAAACTGAAATAACCAAAGCGGTTACACTGGCAGAATGAGCAGATGGCATACCACCCGGGCCGAAAATTCGCTCAGGAACAAACTTTTTGGTTGTAACAAGCACTAACAACGTTTTGATAACCTGAGCGAAAAGCCAAGAAAACAAAGCGCTTAAAAGAGCTTGGTTTTTAAAAAACATAGATATAAATTCCATACTACACCTTTAATTATTTCTTTCAGCAAGATATAATGCTAACATTTTTAATCCGTTGGCTTTGTCTCCAAATGGTTCAACAGCAGAAACAGCTCGTTTGGTCAAAGCTTCAACCTCTGCTTTAGCCCGCTCAAGTCCATACAAAGAAACAAATGTGTTTTTTTCATTTTGACTGTCACTTCCTACGGGCTTGCCCAGTTCGTCTTCTTTGCCGATGACATCAAGAATGTCATCTCTGATTTGAAAGGCCTTACCTATTGCAAAGGCATACTCTTCAGCAATAGCAATTTTATCATAAGCTCCCGCTGCGATACAGCCCATCACGCAGGCAGCTTTAATCAGTGCACCTGTTTTCAGGTTGTGCATGAGCTCAATTTGTTCTGCCGAAGTTGTTTTGCCCTCACAGTTAAGGTCAACCGTCTGACCGCCGACCATTCCGTTTAAACCGCAATATTCAGCAAGAACAGCTATTGCTCTTACGTTTTGTTTTTCAGTCAATGGTGCTAATGCCAGCGCGCTAAAGGCAAGAGGTTGCAGTGCATCACCTGCAAGCAATGCTATATCTTCACCAAAGGCCTTGTGACAGGAGAGCTTTCCTCTGCGCATATCGTCATTATCCATACAAGGCAGGTCATCATGTATTAGTGAATAGGTGTGTATAAACTCAACGGCACAAGCATAATTAACGGCCAACTGTTCAAAGCCACCACACGCCTTGCAAAACTCAAGCGTTAAATACGGACGAATTCGTTTGCCGCCTGCACCAACCGAATAATTAATTGCATCTC
>JAZRNV010000114.1:0-3962 GCA_045648425.1 Acutalibacteraceae bacterium
CAAAATTAAATTCTATGATTTAATTTTGCACAACATTCATTGCAATGGATATGGACAAATTTTCAAAGAAAATTTGCCGCAAAATCAAAGATTTTGTGTCGAAACAAGTTTGTTTCGACTAACCATAACCATTATAAACAATTATACCCCTGCCAAAGGGCAAGGGTAAATTGTATAATCAGTATTTTTTTGCACAAAACGCGCGCTTAAAGCTTGTTGCACGGCCGGTGCTTTAAGCACGGTCATCAATTTTCTTCTTCAACAAACACAACGTGCTCTATTTCTTTGAGCTGTAAAATATCAACGTTCAAACGGCGGTCAATAATGATATTGATGCCCAGATTGCCATCCTTATTACTTTTTGGGGCCATCATTCGGCTGGAAAACTCAACACTCAATTTTTGACCGATTTGCTCAACAATTTCGTTGGCAACATACATATTGTCAATTTCGATATAAATTATTTCAGCTGCCTTTTTGCGGCGCTCAAGCTTGGCAAAAAACACAATAGCGATAAGAAACAGCACGGTAACAACTATGGCGCCCTCATAAAATCCAAAGCCCACAGCAATACCTATAACACTGGTGGTCCAAACGCCGGCGGCGGTGGTAAGACCTGTTATAACGTTATTGTTTTTAAGTATTATCATACCGGCGCCCAAGAAACCTATGCCCGAAATAACCTGTGCCGAAATGCGCAGCACGTCACCGCCACCGGTCATTTCGCTGACATAAATGCTTATCATTGATGTAAGGGCAGCACCCAAGCAAACGATAATATGGGTGCGCATTCCTGCGGCGCGGCCGTGCCTTGCGCGCTCGCTGCCGATAAGGCAACCGATAAGCACTGCAACAGCCGATCTAACCAGAACAACCAAAAGCGTGTCGAGACTAAAGCCGTAAAACTCCATAAAAACCCTCCCTGCAAAAAGTACGGTAATTAAGACTATTCTTTAAAACAAAAAATAATTACCGCCCATAAAAAAGAAAATCAAAGAAGCAAAAATCGCCTGAGATTTTTGCTTCTTCGTTTATATTGTTTGTATTATACAGTATTTTTTTGTAAAAATCAAGTGAAATATAGATTATTTGGCTATTTTTATTTGACTGAAGGTGGCGCAGTTTTCAAAAACACCCCATGTTTCACCGAGACGCAGGGCAACAGCAACGGGAGCGTCATCCCCCTCTGCCTTTATTTTTATGGCAGGCAAGCTGTCCCGCCAGGCGGTCAGCCATCCGTCACTCAGGGTAAGGCCAAGCGTTTGCTTGCCGATAGCATAGGGTAACTCCACACGCTCCGTCACCTTTTGGGAAAGGAAGGGGTTGCCGTCATCTATCTGCCAATTTTCAAGAAGAGCCATCACATTGCCCTCTTTTGTGCGGCAGGTAGCAAGAGTAAACCTACCCACCTGCAAACAACTGAAATCGGTATCACTGTTGTTGTAACGGTTGCGGCTGTTTTCTGCGAAAACGGCAAAATTCCCGCCCAACTCATACTCGGCTTTGGAAATTATATAGGGTGTGGCTTCATCCGAATCGGTGGCAAAGCCCACCTCTTCGCGGATGTTTTGCACGTCCCCACTCCACATCTCAGCCAAAACAGGGCCGTCATAGAGCACATCGCCCTCAAAACCATCCTCGGGCATAGTTTTAAATGCACCCTTTATTCCCTCACCCACGCGGCCGTAAAAATCAACAGGGTAAAGGGTCAAGCTATATTGGGAATTCGGTTCCAGACCGTCAATTTCCATCATCCCTCTGCCCTGTCGAGGCATAAAGTAATAGGATGTAAAGGTGGCAGTAACCGTTTTTTCACCTTGGCAGTTGGCCTCCGCTTTGTAATACTCCACCTCGCCCGTTGCCTGCGGGTAGCTGATAAGCAAAGCACGCGCGCCCACATTGCTAACCTCTATATCGCCCTTTTCAAAGGATGGCAGAGGAACCGATTTGGCGCGAGCTTCAAGGGAGTTGTCAGCACCCGAGGTAATAACCCACGGGCGTCCCAAAGGAGCGTCCTTTTGAATATCGTAACGGGTCAGCGTAACCCTGCCACCGTCACACTCTGCCACCGTGACGGCAGGAATGTAGTAGCCGTTAACGTTGCCGGGGATTTCATCCCACTTGCAGGATTGCCACAATGAGCCGGAATTAATCGAGTGATATCCGCTCTCGGCCTGCATAAAGGAGCGCTCATTGGCAAGAAATGCGTGGCTGTGTCCGCTGAGCAGCACGCTTCTTGGGTGGTCTGCAAGAACCGAGTGAAGTCGTCCTCCCTTAGCTCCGTCGGGATCACCGTAAAGGCCCGCCGCCCCAGAGCTGTAATGGCTTATAACAAAAACAGGCGCGTCGGTGCTCTGTCTTTCGGCGGCGTAAATTTGACTGTCGAGCCAAGCATAGTCGTCATCGGTATATCCTGCGGAGTGATTGCGAGCCGAAAAGGTGATAAATGTGTAGCCCTTTATATTTGCAACGTGGCGGAAGGGCACTCCCACCACCGACTCAAACCGAGCGCGGCAAAGAGCATTTTCTTCATCTGAATTAACCTTGTTGCCGTAGTCGTGATTGCCCATGCAGGCAATAAATGGCGTGTGAGAACTGCCGATGGCTTCAAGTCCGCTTTTAACAGCGCCTGCCACGCTTTCCAGCTCGATTTGACCACCTGCGTTGGTCAAATCCCCCGTGCAGACAACAGCGTCAAGAGAGGCCTGCGCGCCCAGCTTTCTGATGGCATCAAAAGCGTAGTGTCCATAGCAGTGAATGTCACCCAAAAGCAGAAATCTCATTTATATTTCCTCTTTGTTATCAGATTCTTTTTGCTGTCTGCGCTTTTTGACAGACTTTTTAACAATTATAATCACCACAATGGCAGTAACACCCATAACCGCCAGAAATGGTGTTGCGCCCACGAGGAAAATTCCTATACCTCGAAGCATCTTGCCCAAGACAGATAATCCCGTGCTGAAGGCATTGCCTGCATCACTCCAAAATCCGGAATTTTCAGGAGTTTCACGCTCAACCTCATCAATATACAAATTCACCGTTGAATAATCAATTAAGGTGTCGTAGCTTTTTTTGCGGGCCTTATAGGATTCAAGACTGCCCCTTACCTCGGTAAGGCGGCCTTGAATTGCTATAACATCCTCCAGCTTTTCGGCCTTTTCAAGCATAGCCATCAGCGCCGCTTGCTCTGTCTCAAGAGAGGCAATGCGGCTTTCAATATCTATATAAGTCTCGGTAACATCATCTACATTTGAGCGTTGGCTCGTCACTCTAACCGACTCGTTAACCTCAGACAAAAATGCGTCAAGCTTTTCAGCAGGAATGCGCAGTGTCATTGTTGTTGAGCGAGCATCGTCTATGTCAGACAATATTGATTGCTGTTGAATATAGCCCCCTGTTTTTTTGATGGCGGCTTCAATAGAGGAGATGGCTTTGTCAAACTTTTTGGTTTCGGCATAAATATCGACAGTGCGAATCAATTTGCGGTCTTGAATTTCCGAAACCTCTTGAGACAAATCAGAGCCGTCAGTGTCAACCACTCCGTCGCCGGGGCCGCCCGGGACAGCATCGCTGTAATCATTCATACCGCTTTCTTTATCGGCAGCAGCAGAACAGCCGCACATAAGTGCGAAAACTAAAAGGGCGCAAATAATCATTGACAACAACTTTTTGGTAATGCTTTTCATGGTAATCCTCCTAAACAATTTTATTAAAGAGGTCAAACCTCTATGTTTTTATTTTAATCCAAACTCCATTTCTTCGCAAGAATTTTAACACAATTGTAATATATTAAATTATTATAAATTATTAAAATATGCCCTTGCTTTTTCTTTTTTAATATAGTATAATGTATCTGTTATCAATTTAAAACAAGGACGCTTAGCGCAGCTGGTAGCGCTTCCGCTTGACGTGCGGGAGGTCAGGGGTTCGAGTCCCTTAGCGTCCACCAGAAAAGAAACACC
>JAZRNV010000115.1:0-8576 GCA_045648425.1 Acutalibacteraceae bacterium
AATATAAGACAAAACTACCCGAAGA
Organism: Acutalibacteraceae bacterium; assembly: GCA_045648425.1. GTDB lineage: Bacteria > Bacillota > Clostridia > Oscillospirales > Acutalibacteraceae > RGIG2206. Next base: position 26 of record JAZRNV010000115.1, read on the forward strand.
AGAGATATTAAAACTCTTTTAGGGTAGTTCTTTTTGTAAACGAAAACCACGTGATAGTCGCGTGGTTCAAAAGAGCTTTAGCGATGAACAAAAATTGCAGAAATCAAAGGCAAACACAGAAAGCGCTTTATGTCCTGCCTCCCTCTGACGAGGGAGGTGGATTTTTGCGAAGCAAAAAGACGGAGGGAGAGAAAAGGAAAGACTACCCTTCAGTCGGCTGCCGCCGACAGCTCCCCTGACAAGGGGAGCCGGCAAAGACTTACAACCCGTTTACGGGTCGCCGATGACCGTTGCGTGGCTGGCAGGCCAATAAAAAGCGCACTTGTGCGCCGCCGGTATCACATAGGGCTATGCCCGAAAATGAAATACCCCCGCATAGCGGGGTTATTTTTATTATTTCGTGATATTCTTTGCTACGCAAAGAGTGATATGATTGCTAAAGGTAATCGTGATATTAAAACCTTACGAACACTTGGGCAAACTACGGCGTTTTTTATGTGCGGTTTATATATTACATAATCTCAAACCCAAACAGTCTGAATTCCTCACAGCCGTTGGCGGTGATGGGTTCAAACACAATACGCGTCGCAGTCCAATCGACCTTATGCACCGCAAAGCGCTGATGGTTATCTTTAATATGCAGACAGTCAATTTCCTTGCCCTCTTTATCAAGCGCCACTACCTTATACTCGGTAATAAGGGTTTGAGGCAGCTTGAAGCTTGTTTCAACCAAGGGGTAACAGCAGGGCATATTGTGATATTTGCGGTTAAGGTCACTGTCAAACACCAGACGGATGGCGCTGATTTTAGTGGGCGCATCCATAACATACTCGGCCTTTTCGCCAATCCACAGATTATCCTCGCCGCGCTCTATGCCGTTGCAAAGAATGTCATCAGAGCATTTCGCGGCAAGAGAGAGGGGAGAAACCTCTCTTTTTACGTTGGGTATAAAGCAGTCATCAGCAAGAAGGGCCTGCTGCAGCGCGGCAATGTCCACATCCTCTACCGCCGTTTCACCCTTTACCGCCATTGCCACTGCAGTGCCCAGGGCCTGACCAAGCACCGAGCAGGTGGCCATAACTCGTGACGAGCTGAGGGCCGAGTGGGTAACGCTGATATTTCTGCCTGCAAAGGTCAGGTTTTCTATATTAGCCGAAATCATACACCTCAGCGGCAGTCCCCAAGGGCTTGGTGCAGGGTGGAAAATGGTGGGATAACTGTCCTTGTGATAGAAACCGGCAGGGAAGTGGTCATCCATACTCCAACCTGCATAGGCAACGGTATCGGGGAATTTGCCTCCTGCCTCAACGTCATTTTGAGTTACAAATACCTTGCCTTTGTATCGGCGGCTTTCACGCTTGCCGGGCAAAAATCCAATCCACTCAAGCTCCCAGTTGTCTACGCCGTGGTCACCGTGGTTTTTCATATGGTCCCAAACACCGTAGCAGATTTTAAGCAGCTCATCGCGGCATCTGTCGGTGTCGTGAATGCAGTCCCATTCACCGCCAACCTCGATCCACCAAAAGTTGTTGTTCCATTTATCGTCTTTAAAGGGCAGATCTTCTGCTCTTTCGTATTTATAGGCCCATTCGGGTGGCGTAAACTCTACCTTATGGTCGGTTTCGCGAATTTGAAACAAACAACTCATACCCATGGTCTTTTTGTCGGCAACCTCGGGAGGAATGGTTTCGTTAAAGTCGCTCTTTGCCTCTCTGCCATACATATATTCGGCGTGGGTAAGCCCTGCAAGGATAGAGTCACCCGAGCAGTCGGCATAATATTTTGCCTTTACGATATGAAAGCTTTCAGCGTTAGATTGCCAACCCTTTACAGAAACTATGCGGTCTCCGTCGCAGGTGGCATCGAGGCAAGAAGTGTTAAGAAGCAAAGTAAGGTTGGGCTCTGCCTTTGCTTTTTCGTACAGTACACTATCCCACAAAGGAAATTTAAGCCCCTTGTTTTGATAAAAATTCTCAAGCTGAAGCTCTTCTATGATGCCTGTCTCTCGGTTATCCTTACCGTGAGCACCGCATACCCACATTCTTATTTCTTCCGATGCATTTCCTCCCAAAACGGGGCGGTCCTGCATAAGCACAACCTTAATTCCGTGACGAGCGGCGGCAATGGCGGTGCAAAGTCCTGCCAATCCACCACCAACAACGCAAAGGTCGGTATTGTAGTTTAAATGTTTCATAGCTTTCGCTCCTTTATATACTGCTTAATTGACTTTGCAAAGCAACGGCCTAACTCTACCAAACGGTCTTGACTCACCTTGTTGTCGGGTGTGCCAAAGTAGGTCGTCTCAAGGGTAAAGGCGATGTCACATTCGGGCTTGGAGGTCATATATACTGAAAACTGGGCAGATGGCTTATTCCACTCAACAAAAGGTGCAATGTCATTAGCTTTTTGGTAGTTAAGTGACTGAGAGGTAATGCTGTCCTCTAAAATTTTGCCAAACAAATTGAATCGGTCAAGCTTTTCCAAAGAGTTTTGAACAATAAATACTCGGTCATTTCTGCCACCTTTGTGCCAGGGGGAATGAAAATCGAAGGCCAGATGACAACCCTTTTCGTCGGCATATCTGCGGATGGCCGCCGTTTCGGCATAGATGGACTCTTCGTTTGCGCCGTAATCACGGTTTTGGTCGTGGGGAACACGGCTTTTGCCTTGGTCACCGTCAAGCACGCCGTCGTAGTCCACAAAAGGCACGCAAAAAATTGTGCAGTTATCAATAGGCGAGGATACAAGCTCATCAAGTACGCCCTCCAACACATAGTTGCCCGTCGACTCGCAGGCGTGGTGGCGGGCGGTGAGAATGATGCTCAGACTGCCATCACCAACAGTTACACAAGGGGTGCTGCGTCCCTTGCGGCTTGTGCAAAGGATGTTAATTTGCAAGCCCTTGCTTTGGGCAAAATCAAAAAACCGCTGAGGATGATAAAGCATATCGTGGGCAAAGTAAACCTTGCTCTCATTCTCACCGAAGGTATAGCTAAAGCTGTCACCATCAACCCTGTCAAGCCAATGCCACTTCTTAAGGTCGTGACTGACGGCAGGACCGAAATAGCCAAGCCGATTTTTCTGCATTTTGAAGGTTAGGGTTTTTCCTTGGGCCCCATCAACGCAAAAGGCCCAATAAAACCAATCCTCTGCGGTGTCCCGAAGCTCGTTTTCAAGGTAAACTACGTCGCCTGCAATTTCTTTTACGGATATGTTGCCGCCTGCAAAATTTTTATGAATAATCATAAAAATTAATCCTCCTTGCCGCCGATGACCTCTCTGATTTCTTCGGCGGTTATATCTCTTAATTTTTTGTTTTTCTTAACAGCCAAGGCGGCGGCAGCGCCGCAGGCCTCACCTATACCTACGCAAATAGGCATTGCACGATAGCTTGAATGGGCCATATGGGTGCCGCTTATGTTTCTGCCTGACAGCAGCAGACCGTCAATCTTTTGGGGCACCATACAGCCGTAGGGGATGGTGTAGCCCTTCTTTTGGGTAAAGTGCTTTTGGCAGCCCGTCTTATCAAGGCCTGCACCTGAAATGTTGTGCACGTCAAAGTTAAAATGTGCATCGTATACCACATAATCCTCATGCTGAACAGCATTTGAAACGGTGCTTTCGTGCAAGGTTTTAACTCCTTTAAAGTGGCGAGTCTCACGCACGCCGATAAGGGATGCACTGCCTAAAATATAGCAATTTTCATAGCCCGGGGCGTACTCTCTCAAAAAGTCGACGATGGGCTTTAACTGTTTGCGGCAGGTAATTTCCGCCTTGGTCAAATCTTTGGCAGAGGTGCCGTCAACACCGATAATGTTGGTCATATTTACGGTAACGACACCTGGAATTGTGGATTTGTAAAGCAAAACGTGACCTGCAGGGTGAGGCAGCTTTTCTCTTGCCAAAGCTTGTAATTCACCCTTTTCGGTTTCAACCAAGGTCTCAAATGATGGGGGAAACACCGCTCTGTCCATATCAACACCGCCAACCTTAAACATAAGGGTGGCCGGCTGCATTTTGCCGTCAGTCTCTCGCCCTTTAATGTATTCGGCGCCACTCATATATGCTGCGTCACCGTCTCCGCTGCCGTCAATTACAACCGAGCAGGTGTAGGCGGTAAATCCGCTTTTGTTGTGGCAAAGCACACCTTTAACACAGTCCCCCTCTTTAATAACGTCACAAAGGGTAGTGTAAAGCAGAGTGTCTGCACCCGCTTCTTCAAGCATTTCAATATACGTAACGGTCAGCATTTCGGGGTCAATGGATTTAAGACTTTTGCACTCGAAATAATTCTTTTCGGCAGCTCTGTTCAAAATCTCGTGATAGATTTTGTTACCTACACTGCCTGTAAAATGGCTCATCATACCGGCGGTGGATATGCCGCCCACTCTGCCTTGTGCTTCAACGAGCAAGGTTTTGGCGCCGTTGCGGGCAGAGGTAATAGCCGCCGCTACACCTGCAGGGCCTGCACCGATAACAATAACCTGATAATCGTTGTTTTCTTTTGCGCAAACGTTAAAATTCATATTGACACCTCTGAAAAATTAGTTTACACTCATAATATAATACAAAATCACAGTAAAAACCTTGTGTTTTGTAGGTGTTTTCTTTGTTTTTGTAGTTGAAAGGTGATAAAATGGAGCTCACGAAGCAAATAAAGGACTACATTCTTTATCTTAAAACAGAGCTTGGATTGTATGTCACTCTGCACCCATACGGCAACGAGAGGGTTATAATGGGAACAGAATTGAGCGTTTTTAACATTCACGACAACTCATATTGCATATTTGCTAAAAGCTGCGGCCAACTTTATGAGCATTGCGTTCAGTGTCAGAAAAAGGTGCGCGAAAAACTAAATCAGGGCAGCTTTGCAGGAACTTGTCACGCAGGGGTTAAAGAGTTTGTTTATCCGATAATTGACGGTGACACAAACAGAGGATTTGTTTCGGTCAGCGGATATAAGGATGAAAAAGGACAATCTTATGTAAAAAGAATATCCGAAAAGTATTTGGTGCCATATCATCAGCTTAAAGATGTTTACAACTCCTTAAAGGGTGAAGCTCCGCTAAAGGAATGGGTTGACGGTGTAATAAACCCTCTTATGAGAATGCTGGAGCTGGCATATATAAAGGACAAAGAGCATCCAAATCGAAAGGTTACCTTTACCGACAATGTGGTGGCGTATATTAAGCGCCACCACAGTGAAAACATAACATCTGAGGATATTTGTCGACGTTTTGCTTGCAGTCGGTCCTATATGAGCGGTTGCTTTAATCGCGATATGGGAATGTCGGTCAGAGAATACATCTCTAAGCTGAGAATAGAGGATGCCAAGCAGCTGCTTAAATTTTCCGGCATAAGTGTAACCGAAATCGCAATGACGGTGGGTTATACCGACTCAAACTATTTTACAAATCTGTTTAAGTGCAAAGTGGGTGTAACGCCAAGCCAATACCGAAAAAGCATAAAAAAGTCCTGATTAATAAATCAGGACTTTTTTTACTGTTGTTTTTTTGCAAATTCGGTGGGGGTATAGCCGGTGATACGCTTAAAGGTTTTGCTGAAATGATATATGTTGCTGAACCCTACTGCTTCGGCCACCTCGCTGACCGACATATACTCTGAAACGAGCATACTCTTTGCTTTTTCGATTCTTAGGTCGGCAACGTACTTGGCAGGGGTAATGCCGAACAAATTTGAAAACAGCTTGCGCAAATAAACCTCGCTGATACCTGCGGCATTGGCCAAGCGAGTGTTGTTAAGCTGTTGGTCGGAATAGTTGAGGTCAATGTAATTCACCGCCGGCCGAATAATTTCATATTGACTGCGCTGATAGTTGCTTACCCCTTGCTGCGCCTGAATTTTTGAAATGATGTCATATATATCACGCATACATTTTGCTTGATGAGATGACCCGGCTAAGGCAAAATTTCTTTCAATGCGTTCAGATAGGGCCAGCAGCTCTTTGTTGTTGGTTATATCAAACTGGGCGGCGTGCATCCAGGTGCTGTCAACCGCGCTTGCGCGCAGATGCCCGCGGTCAAGATAACCTCTTATATAATCATCGTCAAGATACCAAGCGGTAATGTTGATCCAAATCAGCTCGCCCGCTTCCACACAGATTTCGGTGCAGTTACAGCCGTGAGGAACAAAAACAAGATGCCCCTCATCGATGGTGAGGGCGCGTCCGTCACATTCAACCGTCATCTTTCCTTCGGTTACAATACCGAAGGCCGAACTCCATCTGTGCGTTTCGGTGCGCTTAACGTTTTTAACCGTTGCATAGCGATTGATATTTCTTATGTCCATAACAATAAGCTTAGACAGGTCAATATCATACATAGTGGTTGCTCCTTTTTAAAGGGATTAAGCTTATGGTAACACAAAAACAACAAAAGTGCAATCTTAAAAATATCAGAATATACAAATAATAAGTTGTTTTATTCATTGTAAACGGGAATAGAGCGATATAAAACAATAAGCGTCAAGAGCTAATCTTGCCGAAATATCCGTGTATGTGCGTATAGCACAGCGCTTTATGATGTGTGCGTGCAGCTGTTTTTTTATTTGACATATTTAGTATCAAAAACAACAAATATTTTAAAATTAAGAAAGAGCATTAAAAACAGAAGAGTGAAAGAGATGCGCATTTGTTTAAAAAAGTGTATTCTGCATTGACAATTTTTTTCTGCGGTGGTACTATTATTTTGTATTAGAAAATTACTTCTAATGTTAAAAGGAGGAACAACATTATGAAAAAAATACTTTCATTGGCCCTTGTGCTGATAATGGCGTTTTCTGTTTTTGTTGCTGCCACCGGTTGCTCAAGCTCGCAGAATGACGGCGCGGCTGATAAGGGCGGAGAATTCAGCAATGACATTCCCGGCGGCGTTGGTAACGTCAGCGCCGAGATGCTGGAGGCCCTTTCTAATTCAGGTACAATATCGGTTTATAATTTTAACGGCACTCTCACCGAAGAGGACAAGAAGTTTGATAAATATTTTGAAGAGGTTTACGGCGGCAAGGTTGACCATCGCTTTAAGACCTGGTCATATTGGTTTAACGTGTTTATGACAGAGTTTGCTGCAAACGATGCTCCCGACGTAACCTATGTTTACAACGAGTTTTGGCCTAAGCTGGGCTCTCGCGGCTACGTTTACAGCCAAAGAGAGCTTAAAGAGATGGGCATCATCGGACTTGACCATCCCGTTGTTACCAATTCTATGGAACTTTCCGAAGCTAACTATGCCATAGCAGGCGAGGTATATTCTTTAGACGTTTACAAGGTTTCTCCCACCGTAATGGGTGTTAACAACAAAATACTCAAAGAGTGCAATGTTAAAAAGACTCCCACTGAGTATTACAGAGAGGGCTTGTGGAACTGGGATAATTTCCTTAAGGTTTGCGAGCAGGTGTGCTCTGTTGATAAAGATGCAGACGGCAAAAGCGACTATGTTGGTTATGCCGGCTGGAACGGTCACTATGTTATCGGTATGAACGACGGCCGTCTTATCGGCATCGACAAAAAGACCGGCAAGGTTTCTCTTAATTTTGATGACATCAAGGTTAAAAACGGCTTTGAAATGTATCAAGACATTTATGCCAAAAAGAAATATGCTGAAATGGACAAAGATTTGGTAGGCGGCAAGCTGGCCATGTTCGTTATGGAAGATTTTAATATTGCAAAGCAGTATAACACTTCTGTTGAGTCTTACGGCAAGGCCTCTGTTGCTGATTGGACCATCGTTCCTCTGCCCGAGGGCCCCAACGCAACCGAAGATTATGTTTACGGCTTTGTAGAGGGATATTTTGTGGTGTCCTCCACCAAAAATGCCCAGGGCTGTCTCAACTACATAATCGCCAAGCACACCTTTAACGAAAAGTATGCCGAGGTTAATCCTAAAACCGACCTTAGATACTGGGTTGATGATGAATGTGATCAGATGCTTGATGACCTCCAGCCCCGTGTTTATGAGGGCTTGTGGGCAGGCGTTGCCAACGTCTTCAGCAATCAGTGGGGTCTGTGGGAGGATCTGCGCAAGGGTAAGCAGAGCGTTACTGAGGTTTTAAACACCTATACACCTTTCTTCGAACAGCAGTGCGAGGTCGAAAACACCCACAGAAAGAAGTAATTGTTAAAAGGGTTTGGCAGGCAACTGTCAAGCCCTTTTTTGTGTTGCAAACTATATTTTGGTTTTAATAAATATCCTTCGGAGGTGCCCCGATGTATACAGATATATTAGGTAAAAAAAGGATGAAGCTTGGCCTTCACATTCACACCAACCGTTCTGACGGTAAACGGTCTCCTGAAGAAGTGGCTGAAATCTATCGCAAGGCAGGGTTTGATGCCATAGCATTGACCGACCATTGGCGGTGGAATGCCTCGGGCGAGCTGGAGGGGCTGCGTATAATATCGGGCTGCGAGTATAATATATGCGGTCAGGATACGGCTGCAAGGGGTGTTTTTCACCTTGTGGCTTTAGGTGCAAAGGAAGCTCCCGATTTATATGATAAAAGCATAACCGACCCTGCGGCTGTTGTAGATGCCGTT
>JAZRNV010000116.1:0-11947 GCA_045648425.1 Acutalibacteraceae bacterium
TCAAAGCTCATCCATTTGCTACACCACTGCCCTGACCGACTATCTTATCGACAAGGCCGAAAAGAGCGAGCTTATCAAGGAGCAGATGAAAAACACCGAAACCGACGTCTTTACAGGCAAGCCCTTCAAATCAAAGGTCACCCTGACCGACGAAGCCAAGCTTGCAGAAATCAAAGAGCACCTTTCCGCCCTTCCCCAAGATGAAAAGGCATCCTTCTACCGTCAGCTGATGTCTGTTGCCGATGAAGAATATCTCAACACCTCCGCCCAAAAAGCTCTTGAGGCAATGTCTAAAGAGGATAAAGCCCAAATGCTCATCGGGGCGGCTGTCAACCAGATGGGCATGAGCGCCGATAAAGCGGCAGAGTATATAGGCGGATTGGATGAAAAAACCATTGATGAATATGTGATCGAGGGCATCAAGCAGTCCATTTCTCAGCAGTATGCTCAGCAGATGATGACGCAGCTTGCCTTGCTGCCCGATGAGCAAGCCGCAGCTTTGCTTGAGGGAATGCTCGAAAAAACCGAAAACGAGGGCAAATTCTTGGGTATGTATGATTCCCTTTTTGCCGACAAATATTCTGAATCTGACTACGAAACCAACCTTAAGCTGTTGGGCTACGTCAATAAGGCAGTGCCCAGCGCAATCAATATCTATGCCGCCACCTTTGAAAACAAAGAGGCCATTGCAGATATTATTGCCGACTACAACGCTTCTGCCGAAAAGGATGACCAGATTGCCTACACCGACTTTATCGCCCAGGCAATGTCCTCCTTCTCAACCATAATAAATGCCATCGCGTATGTGCTGATTGCCTTTGTGTCAATCTCTCTGGTGGTATCCTCAATTATGATAGGCATCATCACCTATATTTCTGTGCTGGAGCGCACCAAGGAAATTGGCGTTTTGCGCGCCATCGGCGCATCAAAGAGGGATATATCCCGAGTGTTTAACGCAGAAACCCTTATAATCGGCTTTGCGTCGGGCGCCATTGGCATAGGCATTACCCTGTTGCTTTGCATACCCATCAACGCCATCATTCACGCCTTAACGGATATTTCAGCCATTAACGCTCAGCTTCCTGTTCAGGGTGCTGCGGTGCTGGTGTTGATAAGCATGGTGCTGACCTATATTGCCGGCCTTATTCCTTCAAAAATCGCCGCGCGCAAAGACCCTGTCGAAGCTCTCAGAAGCGAATAAGGGGGCGTTGCTATGCTTTGGCGTTTAAGGCAGGCCTTCTCTCGGTTTATGTATGGCCGAAACGGCTTTGACCGCTTAACCTTGTGGCTGCTGGTAATTTATATCACACTTGGCATAACAAGAGGCACCCTACGGCTTGTCCTTCGAAATGAATATGTCGACCTGGGCTTTTGGATTGTTATGACCCTTTTGTTTTGCTATTGTGTTTTTCGCGTGGTGTCAAGAAACACCTACGCGCGACGCAATGAAGAGGCCAAGTTTTTATCTTGGTGGCGAAGGGTGATAAACCTCTTTAAGGTTATGCACAGCAACCGCGTTGACAAATCCCGAAAGTATATGATTTGCCCCCATTGCAGGGCAATAATCCGCTTTCCACGCAAAAAAGGAGTTCATTCGGCAAGCTGCCCCAAATGCCGTGGCCCCTTAACGGTTAGGATTTAAAAAACATGAGGTGAACTGTTATGAAAACTTATTCAGTTATTGTTATCGGTGCCGGCCAACGAGGCAAACGATACACCGATGTTATGAAAACCTGCCCTGAAAAATTCAAGGTGATTGCCGTGGCCGAACCCATTGAAAACCGCCGCAACCACATCAAAAACAAGCACGGCATTGCTGATGATATGTGCTTTGAATCTTGGGAGGATATTTTGGCTCTGCCCAAGATGGCCGACTTGGCCATTATCTCGACTATGGACGATATGCACTATGAGCCCGCTATGAAGGCCATTCAGTTGGGCTACAATCTGTTGCTTGAAAAGCCTGTTGCCCAAACAGCCGAGGAGTGCGCCAAAATCGCTTTGGAGGCCAAAAAATATAATGCCAAGGTGCTGGTGTGCCACGTGCTTCGCTATGCTCCCTTCTACAAAACCGTCAAGGATATTCTTTTAGAGGGCACCATCGGTGACATTGTGAGTGGTATTCAGGTTGAGGCGGTTGGCAATCTGCATCAAAGCCACAGCTATGTTCGCGGTAACTGGCACAGCGAGGCGGAGACTACCCCCATGCTGCTTGCCAAGTGCTGTCACGACATCGACATTTTGCAGTGGTTGCTTGACAAGCCCTGCAAAAAGGTGCAATCCTTTGGTGAGCTGACCCATTTTTGTGCTGAGAATGCTCCCGAGGGTGCTCCCGTTCGTTGTGCCGACGGCGGATGCCCCGTTGCCGACACCTGCCCCTACAACTGCATCAAGGTTTATTACGACGATAAAAACAACAGTTGGTTCCGTGATGCCTGCACCAAGTCGGTCAGATCTGACGGCAGCATCATAACCGACGAGGACGTTATGAAGTCGCTTAAGACCACCGATTACGGTCTGTGCGTTTATCACGCAAATAATGACGTTGTTGACCATCAGACGGTTAATATGCAGTTTGAGGGCGGCATCACCGTTACCCTGCACATGAACGCCTTTAACAAGGGTGGCCGCTACATACGTCTGTTCGGCACCAAGGGCGAGCTGTATGCCAATATGGGCAACGGCGACATCACCGTTTATACCTTTGCCGACAAAAAGACTACCGAGATTCCCGTCAACTTCCCCGGCGAGGCCATCACCTCCGGCCACGGCGGCGGTGACCAGGGCATCGTTCACGAGCTGTACGATTATCTTAACGGCAGCTACAACGGCATTTGCGCCGCCGACATCGGCATTTCGGTCAAAAATCATCTGATTGGCTTTGCCGCTGAAGAATCTCGCCACAACGACACGGTTGAAAACATTGACCGCTATTTTGAAAAATACGGCTTTGAAAATAACTAAGACAGAAAAACACCGCAACTACAAGTGAGTTGCGGTGTTTTCATTTGTTGACAGCATTTTATTAAAATGTTATACTTATATCAAATTCAGCAAGGTGGTGAACTTTGTGAAACAATTTTTAAAGACCCTTGCAAAGTTTTTTTGGTTTATGTTAGGCGAGATATTCATCTTGTTTGTGGCGATCGTTATACTCAATGTTTCAACCGTCGGTATGGGATGGGGAGCATTGGGTGTTGCGTTCATTTTTTTAATCATATACGCAATTGTAAGAGGTATTGCATCGGCCCTTATTTTTAAAAATTTGCGGGACGGCGTCTTTATTTTTTCTGCCATCAGCGCGACTAATGTGTTTATAGTTGTTATGCGGGCAAGTGACATTTCAACCAGCGTTGAATGGTCGATAAGAACTTTTTTATTTTCGTTTGTAATATCGCTTATAACCTGGGGGATTTATGAGTCGCACCGACTTGAAAAAGCAAAAAGCACAGAAGAAGCCAATGCCCTCCGCCACCCGTACATCACCACCGATGAAGACACCCTGCGTTTTCAGTCGGCCCGCACAAAAATTGACGATGCCGATGATGACCGCGCCATAGAGTATGCCTATTTCAAGGATGCCACGTGCAAAAGCATTGGCGAGCAAATGGGCTTGGATTTCAGGTCCGCTTGCTTAACCGAGTGTAACCGTTCTTTAGAGCGGCTTGCCAACGAGGGTGTATACTATTTGATGCAGTTTATATCGTTGGGGGCGCTTTCAAAAGAATGTTTGCAAAAGGTAGATTTTATTGCAGCAGAGCTGATTCACATTCAGGCAACGGGCCACTTACCCCTTCTTAAAGGCCGCATAAACGATGAAAGTTATGCCCAAATGGAGCAGGACTTGCAAGAGGCTCTTGCTTTTTACAATTCGGTCGATTAGGCCGTTAGGTTTCGTCGATAATTTCACATACGTCTTTAACAGAGCAAATGTTAAAGGCGTATTTTTTATTTCGCTTGCTGCTGTCGCACAGATAATAACTGCGGGCGGCGTTTTTGAGCATTGCCTTTTTGACCGCCGCTTCACGCTCTGAGGAGTCGGTTATGGTGCCGTTTTCGGTATAACCGCGGCTGGAGAAAAAGAAAATATCGGCGTTTATATTTGATATAAAGTGTTGGGTTTCATCCCCTACAAAGGCCACCGAATGCATAAGCAGCAGGCCGCCGGTGCAATAATTCTTTATCTTTTTTTCGCCCAGCTTCATTGAAATTTTGGGGCTGTTGGTCACCACAATTATATCGTTAAAGCGCTCCAAAAAGGGTATCAGATAGGATACGGTGGACGAGGCATCCATAAATATCACGTCACCGTCGCTGATAAACTCTGCCGCCTTTTTGGCGATTGCCCTTTTGGAAGAGTTGTTTTGGTCCTCACGGAACATAAGGGGAATTTCGGCGTCGGACATTTTGCGCAGCACCACGCCCCCGTGGGTGCGCTGAACCTTGCCCTGCTCCTCAAGTTGGGTTAAATCCCGACGGACGGTGGGTAAGCTGACAAACAGCCGCTTGGCCAGGGACCTTACGCTGGCGCTTTTTTCATTTTCAAGTATGGCCATAATTTGCTCTTGCCGTTCAAGGTTATACATAGCCCGTATCCCTTTCGTTTGATTTCGTTTATGTTGTTTTGTGCGCGGTTTTGCTGATTGTTTATCAATAACACCGCCATTCGTTGCCATTTGTTTTCGTTTATCATATCATAGTCTTATCAAAAAGTAAACATAAAAGGATAAACAAAATGAAAACGAATTTCAGAGCAAACCTTTATGCGATTAACGATTTGCGATATGAAAACGCGTCCATCCCCTCTTGCGCCGAGGACGAGGTGCTGATTGAGGTTAAATGCTGCGGCATTTGCGGCAGTGACCTGCCCAGAGTTTACACCAAGGGCACCTATCACTTTCCCACCGTTATAGGCCACGAATTTGCAGGCAGGATTGCCCTTGACCCCAAGGGTGAGCTTGAAGGCAAAAAGGTGGCGGTATTTCCCCTGCTTCCTTGCTTTGAATGTGACAGCTGCAAGCGGGGCAGCTATGCCACCTGCGAAAGCTACGACTATTACGGCTCACGCCGCGACGGTGGTATGAGCGAGTATCTGGCCGTTAAAAGGTGGAACGTTTTGCCTATGCCCGAAAATTTAAGCTTTGGCGAGGGAGCCATGTGCGAGCCGGTATCGGTGGCACGCCACGCCGTTAAAAAGCTGGATATTAAAAAGGGTGACAAGCTGCTCATATCGGGGGCAGGCCCCATCGGCATTATTGCAGGCCAGTGGGCAAAGGCAATGGGTGCCGAAAGGGTTTGCTACTTTGACATCGACCCCCGCAAGATTGACTTTGCCAAAAGCGTGGGCTTTGAGGAGTACATCGAGGGAGACGGGATAACCTGCGTAATTGAGGGCACGGGCAACAGCCAGGCCCTAAGGCGTTGTCTTAATGCAGTTGTGCCTGCAGGCCGAGTGGTGCTGATGGGCAATCCATCGGGCGAGGTGAATATGGCCCAGGATACCTATTGGTACATACTGCGCAAGGAGCTTAAGCTGTACGGCACCTGGAATTCATCCTACAACGACCTGCAAAACGATTGGAAGGACAGTCTGACGGCTATGGCAGAGGGCAAAATTGACGTTAAGCCCCTTATCACCCACCGATATGACCTGAAGGATTGCCACGCCGCCTTTGAAATGATGAAAAACCGCACCGAATTTTTTAACAAGGTTATGCTGGTTATGAATGGAGGAGATAAGTAATGGATAAAAAAATATCACCCTCAATAATGTGCGTCAGCTGGTTTGATTTGGGCCGCACCGTTAAGGAGTTTGAGGACAACGGTATTGAGCTTATTCACGTCGATATTATGGACGGCCAATTTGTGCCCAATTTCACCCTGGGCACCGATTTTGTGAAGGCGCTTAAAAGCGCCACCACCATTCCTCTGGACATTCATTTGATGATAGAAAACCCCGAAGGCAAGCTGGATTGGTTTCAGTTCGGCGAGGGGGACTACGTGGCGGTGCATTATGAATCCACACCCCACATTCACAGGGCGGTGGGCGCCATCAAGGCCCGCGGCGCCAAGGCAATGGTTGCCATCAACCCCGGCACCCCCGTTTGTATGCTGTACGACCTGCTGGATGATATTGACGCCGTGCTGATTATGACGGTCAATCCCGGCTTTGCAGGGCAGAAATTGGTTAAGGCCACCCTCAAAAAAATTCGGGCTTTGAGAGATTATCTGGATGCCAACGGCTACGGCCACATCGAGATTGAGGTGGACGGCAACGTCAGCTTTGAAAATGCAAAGCTGATGAAGGAGGCGGGCGCCAATATTTTTGTGGCAGGCACCTCAAGCATTTTTGCCAAGGAGGGCAGCCTGGCCGAAAACACCGCAAAGCTCAGAGAATGCATCATCTAAGCTTTATACACAAGGAGGGTTTCGCAGTGTTTTAGTCCCTATGGTCGGACATTAAAAAAGTCATAGACTCGGCTGAGTCTATGACTTTTTTGTTATCTTATTACCATTCGCCCTTGACAGCTTTGATGGCAAACTTGGCAATGTCGGTGTTGTCAACCGTTTTGCCATTGAAATACTCGGTGCCGTAACCCAGAGCAAATACGCCTACGTTAACACCGGTGTGATTGGTGGTGGTGAACTTAACGTCTTCAAGCTTGTAATCGTCGCCTGTCGGCAGAGTTACACCGCCGGTCTCGTGGTCGGAGGTAACGATAAGCATAGTATCGGGGTGCTCGATGCAATATTTTACTGCAACTGCAACTGCCTTGTCAAAGACGGCCACGTTATCCACTTTGCCCTGCATATCGTTGCTGTGGCCGGCCTTATCGGTGCCTGCATTTTCAACCATAAGGAAGAAGCCGTTTTCATTTTCGAGAGTCTTAAGAGCCATCTCGGTGGCCTGAGCAAGACGATAATCGCCTGACTTCATTGAAAAACTGGTAAAGCCAAAGAAGGGCAAATTCTTCTTAGAAGATCTGGTGAGGCAGAACTCAAACATACTGAAATCAGAAGTCAGATTAATGGTATCCATAAGGGGCTTGGTTTCTTCACTTGCGTTTACACCTGTAACAAAATCGGTATAGCCGCTGCCGATAACCACGTCGGGCTTCATCTTTATAAACGAACGAGCAAGCTGAGCGGTATTGTTACGAGACATGTTATGTACGGCAAAGCCTGAGGGGGTTGCACCCATAACGCTGTCAGAGGTAACAATGCCTATCTTTTTGCCCTTTTCACGGGCAATCTCGCTGATATTGGTAAGGTCGCGGCCGCGAGTATCCTGACCGATCGTACCGTTGTCGGTTTTGGTGCCGGTTGCCAATGCGGTGGCAGATGCGGCTGAGTCGGTAACTGAGCTGTTGGCTGAATGGGTGGTAGCAAAGCCGCGGTTGGGCAGCTGGTCAAGCACAAGGCCTATGTCAAACTTAAAATCGCTGAATTTGTTGCAAATGGCGATGTCGTTAAGACCCATTCCGTCACCTATCATAACGATTACGTTTTTGGGCTTAACGTATTTGGTAGCGGTTGCCTTATCCAAATCAGCAGCGGTAAAGGTAACAACCTGGCTGTAAAAGGGCTCAACCTCCGGCTCGGTAGATGAGGTGCCGCTTGAAGCGGTGGTGGATGCTACCGATGAAACGCCTGATGCTTTGGACGAAGTTGCTGAGCTGCTTGCCTCGGTTTGGCCGCAGCCCGCAAGACTTACGAGCATAGCCAGGGTTAGAAGTAGTGCTAACAGTTTTTTCATTTTTCTTTCCTCTTTCAAAATACTATTTCGGCAAAGCGTGCCTCTGCGGCACGGGCCAAATCAAAGGGCGACAGTATTATCTGTGCGCCTATTCGGCCACCGCTGACAATTATGTTGTCAAACTCTTTCGCAGAAGAGTGTATAACCGTTTTAAACTTCTTTTTCATACCTATGCAGGTGCAACCGCCCCTTACATAGCCCGTCAAAGGAGTAATCTCTTTAACGGCAATAAGCGACACTGATTTTTCGCCCACTGCAAGGGCGGCCTTTTTAAGGTCAAGCTCTTTATGTATGGGTATTACAAAAACGTAGTGCTCACCGCTTTTGGCCACAGACACCAGTGTTTTAAAGGATTGCTCGTAGGATTGACCCAGCATATCAGCAACCGTTACGCCGTCAATAAACTCTTCGCAGGTATAAAGATTTATCTCATATGGTATTTTTAAGCGGTCAAGTATCCGCATTGCGTTGGTTTTAACCTCTTTAGCCATTGTTTCTGTCCTTTTTCAAATTTTTAAAGGCAATATTCAAATCAACATTGCCGCTTATCCCTTTAACCCTGCCCGTATGGGAATGCTGAACGAGGGCAAAGTTTGACTGAGCAGGGGGTTCATCGGCGGTAGCAGCAATCCACAGCTCGTAGCTTTGAGCCAAAAGATGGCCGTCCATTCGGTCATAATACATTGACAGCGCCGTGTATATGCCTGCCCTATAAGAGGAATTCTCTTGGAGGGTGTCACAAAAGGCCTGTGCAATAGCTGTAACCTCATTGCTGTCAAGCTCTATCACGCTGTCATCTTCTATATCATAATAAACGGGATAGTCCAGATGCCTGCCCTTGAGAGCGGCAATAACATCCATCGCGTCCTGCCTTGCCTCCCCTTCGGTTTTGGCGTAGCTGTAAATGTATACACCCACGTCTATGCCTGCGCCGGTGGCCTTTGAATAATATTCTTCAAATTTGCGGTCGATGCCCCCCGAATAGCCCAGGCGCAAAATTGCAAACTCCACTCCGTCAGAAGCGACCGCCTGCCAGTTGATGCTGCCCTGCCAACGGGAAACGTCAATACCGTGAGCCACAGGAGTATTATATCTGAAATCGGTCTCAAAAGAAAGCTGTAAATCACTTGATACCCTTTCATCCCCTGCTCTTACCCACACCGACATAAGATAACGCGTGCCGGGGCTGAGCCCCTCAACCTTAAAATTGGGCTCTTCGCTTCTGCCCGAGCTGATAAAGCCACCGCTTGAGTCATACAGCGCCCAGCCGTAGCCCTCAATCTCACCCTGCCATTCAATGTCAACCGATACCTTTACCCAATCCTTACCCACATCCACAGCTCGAGCTACAATTTGGTCGGGGCTTATGGGCTCGGCGGCAACGGGCTGCTCCCTGCCGCAAGAAACCAGCAACAGCATCAGCATCGCGGCCAATGCCGCAAGGCGCTTCACTGCTGCTCCTCCCCGTGAAAGTGATCATATACCCTTTGGGCTGCCGACCTGTTCATACCCTTAACGCGCATTAAATCTTCAACCTCGGCCATAGATACCGCCCTCACGGTGCCAAAGTGTGCCATCAGCTGCTTTGCTCGGGTTTCACCAATGCCCTCAATGGATGTAAGGGATGAGCCCAGCATCTTCTTTTTGCGGCGGCGGTTGTGGTAGCCAATGGCAAAGCGGTGCACCTCTTCCTGAATGGCATAAACCAAGTTGTAGGCGCTGCGTGTTGCCTTAATGGCAATTTCGCCACCCTGATGGGTGATGGCGCGAGTGCGATGCTTATCATCCTTAACCATACCGAAAACAGGCAGCTCAAGGCCTGCTTCCTTTATGATTTCGGACACAGCCGCCACCTGGCCCTTGCCGCCGTCAAGGAGGATAAGGTCGGGCAAGCGTCCAAAATAATCGTCATCTTCACTGTGCTTTTTGTATTCGTTGATTCTGCGCGTCATAACCTCTGCCATAGATGCGCAGTCATCGTTTTGATAGTTTTCTATCTTAAATTTGCGATACCCCTCTTTGTATGGAGCGCCGTTTTTAAAGACCACCATACCGGCCACCGTTTCATCCCCTGCGGTATGAGATATGTCATAGGCCTCAATAAATTCGGGAGGGGCAGCCATACCCAACAGACGGGCCAGCTCATCAAGCCCTGCCGTCTCGTGACCCTTGCGGCTGAGCACCTCGGCAAGATACTCGGCGGCATTTCGGCGGCAAAGCTCGGTAAGGGTGCGCTGCTCGCCCCGTTGCGGAACTGTAATAGTGCATTTTTTGCCCCGTTGCTCGGTAAGAATATCGCTCAAAAGTTCAACATCCGCGACCTCTCCGTCGCAACTGATGCGTGGTGGAATCTCACTGCCCCCCGAATATAGCTGAAGTATAAAATCGGCACGGGCAGAGGGAGCGTCTTCAATAGAATCAACCAAAAAACGACGGGTATCTCGCAGACTGCCGCCGCGGAAAATAAAGACCTCAAAGCAGCTTTTTTCGGGAGCAGAGGAAAGAGCAATAACATCCTGCTCCTTTACTTCCTTAGACACCACGTTTTGCTTAACCTGCATCGCCCTCATAGCTGCAATGCGGTCGCGAAGTCGGGCGGCCCGTTCAAAATCGAGGCGTTCTGCCGCCTGCTCCATCTCGTTGGTCATAGCTGCAATGGCGGCCGCCGACCCATTTTGCAAAAAGTCAAGGGCACCCTGCACCGATTCTTCATAATCCTGCTCGCTTATCTTGCCGCAGCAGGGGGCCGAGCATTGCCCGATATGATAGTTAAGACAGGGCTTTGCACCACGCTTATTCATATCCTTGGCCTGCTTGCCGCAGTGGGGCAGACAAAAGGCCTTTTTGGCGCCGTCCACCGCCCTGGAAACGCTGTAAAGAGAGTAGTAGGGGCCAAGATATTCGGCACCGTCATCGGCTATTTGCTTGACGGCATCAACCATACGCCAGGGGCGCTTGGTAACACGAATATAATGAAAGCCCTTGGCATCCTTAAGCAGAATGTTGTATTTGGGCATATTTTGCTTTATAAGTGAACATTCAAGCATCAGCGCCTCAATCTCGCTGTTGCAAAGGATGTATTCAAAATTCTCAACTCGAGCCACCATCTGACGCACCTTTTCGGCGTGATGCTCGCCACTGCCGAAGTATTGGCTGACTCGGTTGCGCAGGGCCTTTGCCTTGCCGATATATATAATTTTGCCCGACTTATCCTTCATAATATAAACGCCGGGGGTCAAGGGCAATCGTCTCGCCTTGGCCATCAATCGGTTCATTCGTTCATCCATCGTCAGCCCTCCTTTCATATTTATAATGATACCAAATAGCAGCCGTCATTGCAAGACTGTTTGAGATGCAAATGTTGGTGCGAATATTGAATTTTTAGGGGGAGTGCTAAAACAAGCTTATATGATTAGCTTTGTAAGATCTGCACGATTAATCCCCACCGAGAAATCGGTGGGGATTAATCGTGCAAAGCTCTTAGTAATTCTTCTTTCAAAGAATTCAACGTTTCTGATTTAATGTTAATATATATGCAATCCGCACAGTGTCCTTGCGTATCCAGTCGGATGCTTTCTAAAATACACTTTCCCTGTTTTTGATATATGCAAAGCTCGTTTTCGCAAGATAATAGGGCCACAAAAATCACCTCAAGACAATTTTAACACAAATCGCTCGTGATATCAAGTACGCGAAGTATTTTTAACATCAACTTACCTATACTTAACCCATGGACTATCGAGTAAATGAAGTATAGGGTGATAACGATGAAATTAAATGAAGCCGTTGCATACAGAATAAAGGAGCTTTGCAAAGAACGAGGAATAACACAGTATCAATTATATTTAAAAACCGGGGTTCCGCAATCGACACTTAGCACAATTATGAAGTGTGCCTATCCCAGTATGAAGCTTAGAATAGTATATGAGATTTGTGACGGGTTAGAAATAAATCTTGAAGACTTTTTCGCTTCTGATATATTTAGACGGGAAAACATCGAAGACTGTTAATCAAACAAATTATTCATTAAATAAAAAGGCCCCCTTCAGGCAAGGGGGCCTTTTTATTATTCTTCAACCTCGGGCAGCTTTTCAATTCTTACCCTTTCAATGCGGCGCTCGCTGACGCCCTCAACGGTAAATTCACAGTTGCCTGCGGTAACCTTAATATTTTCACCCTCGTCGGGGATGC